>CAURVP010000001.1:0-95543 GCA_963528475.1 uncultured Candidatus Saccharibacteria bacterium
CATAGTACTTCCTATTTTTATACCACAATATTACTATAATAAAACAATTGCGGACTATTCGTAAATCGCCGCCACTTTCTCCTCAATATTTTTCCATTGATAGTCGTTGGCAGTTTGGCGGCCACCAGCGATGAGCTTGTCACGCAGCGCTTTGTCTGCTACCAGGCGCTCTACGGCCGCTACACCAGCCGCTATATCACCCTGCTGGTAGAGGAGGCAGTTCTCACCATCCTTGAGGTACTCGACATTACCGCCATTAGGCACCACCACTGCGAGGCCACCAGTTGCCATCATCTCAAGTGGTGGATAGGAGAAGCTCTCGAGGATGCTTGTTTTGATGAGAATGTCACAGCTAGCATATACTTCGCCGACCTTCTCGGGCGCAATGCGATTGTAGAATGTATCGACGCGGTACCAGTCCTTCGGTTCTTTGCGGTACGATAAGTATGAAATTTCATACTTCGCAGGGTCGAGTTGGTTGATGATGCGGAAGGCTTCGTCGGTGTTTTTATACTCGCTCTTACTATCGCCCTCAACGAGGATTTTTATCTTACGACCACTGTCAAAATCGCGCTCGCGGTATGGATAATACTCGATATCGATGCCGTTCGAGACATACTTCGCATCCTTGCCAAACATATCTTTAAGCCACTTCTGGCACCAGAGCGACATTGTTACGTAGCGCACACCCGACTGGTCACAGTACGATGCGTTCGCCGCAAAGCGTGGCCCACCCGTGCCAGGGATATAAAAATCAGTCTCGAAGTTCTGGACGAAGTAGAGCCGATTGCGTACATTGGGGTGCTTTTTGATAATCTCTACCGTCGACCACAGCGTCGCCACTTGCGTGTCAAAGAAGGCCTCTATCTTCGTCTTATGCGCTGTAATAACATTAAAACCTGGCAATTCAGAGCGGTATTGGTAGGTCTTTTTGGCCTGCTTAAGGGCATGCTTACTTACTGAATCGATCAGTGTTACATCCCAGCCTGCCTTGCGGAGAATGTCAGCGTGTTTGACGGCAACGATCACCCCACCCGAGATATCCGTCGAAGGCAAAACAAAGCCAATATTGCGCGCTAAGCGTTCCCGCACAAATGATGCAAGCGTGTAGCCAGTATAGACCGTCGAATAATCATTGGTAGCAATCTTGTGTGCATTCTCGCCCAGCTTGGTGCGCAGTGTTTTGTCGGTAATGAGACGATCGAGCGCTGCATACCAATCGTTATCCGCGCCAACCAAGAGGCCCGTCTCGCCGTCCTTCACTTGCTCGGCAAAGGCCCCCACCTGACTCGCCACCGTCGGCACCTTAACGAGACCAGCCTCAAGCCATTTGTTTTCAGACTTCGCACGGTTAAAGATCGTATCGACCAGTGGTGCAAGAATAATATCGCAGTCCACCATCACCTTAGGCAACTCCCGCCAATCGACAAAGCCCGACGTCATCACCCGCTCTTTATACGGCTCGAGCGCCGTCGGCACATCAAGAATACCAGCAATCTTGAGGTGGAGCTGCGGATACGTATCAAACAGCCGAATCAAGTCTGGAATCACCAGCTCAAAGTCCTCATTGTGCGTAATACTCCCACTAAAGTACCCGATGATAATTTTGTCTGCATCTTTGGCGATCTTCCCCTCAGCCAAATCTTCCAGCGCCATGTTAGACGTCTTGATCATCTCATCAGAGGCAGCATTGCGGTTAATCAGTACATCACCGGTGGTGTACTTTTGTAGCTCATCGCGCAGTTGCGTTGTAGTCGTCACAACGTGGTCGCAGAGCTTAAGTGTCTCACGCATGCGGTTCACCCCATCATCGTAGAGTTGCTTATCGGCTTGGTTCATCTGCTGGACGTACTTGATACCGTCGGTGTACGTTTGATCAATGACAAGATCGTCGATATCAAAGAAGCAGGTCTTGTTGAAGAACTTTGCTTGCTTGATAAATTCCCGCACCGTCTCTGTCACTGGGCAACGAAAGAAGACGAAGCCACGATAGTACTTGAGGTCATCCAGCGAGAGTCGGTCATAAAACACACTCTCCACCGTTAGCCCCTGCGACATCAACTGCTCCATCTGGTGTGCCACGCGGTAGCGCTCGGGGTGTGGCAAGGTGCAGCCGTTGATAAAGAGGATATCCTTGTAATACTTCTGTTTGCGCTCGGGGAATTTACGATAGTAGGCATACTTCGTAGCGCGCTTACCAAAGCCAATCACTCCATCGTCTTTGATAATCTTCATGCTTTTCTTGGCGGCTTTGTGTACTTTACCGATCATACGTCCTCCTCTGGCGTTACGTGCGGGTTATATAGTGTGTTGTATCCTTTACCACAGAGTGCAGCAGTTATCTGAGCACTGGTGAGCGGTGTATCTGGCACAAGAGCGGCAAGTTTGGTACGCGCCACCACCACTGTTGGTGCATCGATAATACCAAGATTATAGCGGGCTGTCAAGTAGATATGTTTGGTAAATGAGCGCCGACTGAGCTGCTGAAGCAGATCCACCACCGATGGCTGCAAAATCGACGACAAATTTGCAATCACCTGCTGCTCATCAGTAATACGCGGTACCACTGCACCGATCATTGGGCGAGCAGCATCGGCAGCGAGGTGCTGCAGCGTGCTAGAAGGCAGCGCATTATGCTGCGTCAGGCATATCATGTCGGCGGTGGTCGCCTTTAGTAGCTGACCAACAGTAGTCAACTCATCAAACGACGCGGTGTCAGTGCTATACGCTTGGTCTAAGATATAGCTCATCTGCCACTGAGCGCCATACTGCGGGTCACGCTCTACCTGGGTCTGCACCTGGCGAGCGGTGCTATCCGCTTCGAGAGCGCGGCGCTGCGCATCGATGACGTAAGGCTTAGCATCAAGGTCTTTCGCTGTAGAGGCTTGGTGAACACGCCAATAGTAGAGGATCTGCGGCACATGAGCAATCTGCTCGGGCTGCAAAGCCCGCGTCAGGCGCAAGAACAGCTCCCAATCCTGCGTGCCATTATACGCTCCATCTTCACCGCCGACCTCTGTGAGTAATTGGCGTGACATGACGGCAAAGTGTGTAATGTAATTCACTGCGCGCAAAAAATCTTCGTTCCAGTCGGGCTTAAAGAACGGCTGATACGGCCGGCCATGTTCATCCATCTTCGTCTCATCGGTGTAAACAAACTGCGCGCCAGTACGGTCGATCGCGGCCGCGACCCACAGAAGTGCATCAGGGTGGAGAGTATCATCATGGTCAAGCAGCGCAATGTATTCGCCCGTAGCCTGTGCGATGCCATAGTTGGTTGCACCAGCAATGTGACGGTTTTTGTCCAAGAAGAGCGGCTTGAGCTGCGGTATGTCCTCGGCTAAGTCACGAATCGCCTGACGGGTAGTCTCGTTAGTCGAGGCGTCATCAACGAGGATGAGCTCCCAACGTGGGTACGACTGAGCCACCACCGACTGTACCATCTCTCGCAAGAATGGAATCGGCGTATTATACGTTGGTACGATGATGGAGATAAGCGGCTGCTGAGCAAGCGAGGCAAGCGCTGGTGGCTGCTCAGTGTGCTGACGCTGCCATGCATCGCAGATGCGGCGCTGGCGAGCATCAAGGTAGGCTCGATACGGCGCCAGGAGGCAACGTACCGCGCGGTGGAGATGGCGATTGGCTTTGATAAGGTGCGTCAAACGATGTAATATATACGACATTTCTCCCTATTTCCAGGTATGTTTGAGCTTAGTAACACCACCCCACCGGCCATTATCATAATCACGTTGCACCGAGAAGTGCGGCCCCTCCTCGGTGAAGGCGATCGTCTTCGTGTCGTCCGCCCCCATCAAGCCAGCCTTGATGAAGTAACTCCCCTCGTTGAGGTTGAGCTGCACGGTGTAGGTCGCGCGATTCTTGCCAGCAATCTTCACCTTTTCTTGGTAGGTGTTGGGGCCATAGACATACTCACCATTCTCGCGGAAGATTGCCACGCCAACATGTTTGACCCCTGTTTGCTGCCACTCTAGCTCTACCGTCATAGTTTCGTTATACTCATACACCGTCTGTTCGTTACCATCACTGCCGCGCAGGGTGATGTCGAAGTCGTCTGATATTTGCTCGTCTAGCCCTTCTGACTCATTGTAACTCTTGATGTTGCTCCGGCTATAGGCGGCGGCGATGCGGTATGGCTTGCCGATCATCTTCACCTTCCCATCCTCGATAAACACTGCCTTATTGCAAAAGCGCTCTACCGCAGACATATCGTGTGTGACGAGGATAACGGTGCGTTTTTCGCGCTTGAGCTTATCGAAATAGGCGTAGCATTTCTTTTGGAAGGCTTCATCTCCTACCGCCAAGACTTCGTCTAGCAGCAAGATATCGGCATGGGCACGGATGGCAATGGAGAAAGCCAGGCGTACCTGCATCCCACTAGAATAATTCTTGAGCCGCTCCTCCATAAAGTCGCCCAGCTCGGCAAAGTCGACAATTTTATCATACATTGCCTCCATCTCGTCGTGGCTAAAGCCGAGCAGCGCACCATTGAGAAAGACATTCTCGCGGCCAGTGAGCTCTGGGTTAAAGCCAACACCCAGCTCGATAAACGGCACCAGCGAGCCACCCACCTCCACACTCCCGCTATTGGGGGTGTAGATACCAGCGATCGTCTTAAGCAGCGTACTCTTACCCGAGCCATTGCGCCCAACAATACCAAAGAAGTCTCCCTCATTGATGGTGAAGTCGATATCCTTAAGCGGAGTAAAGATTCGATACCCTTTGCGCCCCTTGAGGAGGTTAATGAGCTTTTGCTTGATGCCCGAACTCGCCTCCAGCGGGATCTTGAAGGACTTCGTGAGGTTATTGATAATAACGATTGGTTGCGCCATCTAGATACTCTCCGCAAAATACTGTTGGTTGCGCCGGAAATAAAACACCGCCAACAGAATGATAATGATAATCGAAATAAATGGAATGAGCACCCACGGGAAGGAAACAAGATCGTAGAGCTGGATAGTCTGAGGTGTTACGAGCACTTGGCGGACGTCTTGGATAATCTGGGCGGCTGGGTTGAGCATGAGATATGGCGCAGCAGCTGGCATGCGCTCCATTACCATCTGCAAAGGATAAATAACTGGCGTGGCATAGAAGGCAGCCTGCATAAAGATCTCCCATAGGTAGCCAATGTCGCGGTATTTCACATTGATCGTCGCAAGGAAAAATGCCACTGCTAGGGAGAGTACATAGAGCTCGAGGATGAGTGGAATAACCAACAATCCCTCAAGCGACCACTGTACACCATTAACCAAACAAAAACCCAAAATCACCACCATGTTGATGGCAAGGTTAATAAAGGCCGAGATCGTACCTGAGATAACGATAATGTACTTGGGAAAGTTGATCTTGCGGATAAGGTCGCCGCGCGAGACGATCGACTGCAGCCCTTGCACCGTCGCCTCACTAAAGAAGTTCCATAGCACAATTCCCACTAAAAGATACACCGGATAGTGCTCGACTTGCTTACCAAGGCCGAGGAATTTATCGAACACGATATACAAAATAATAAACAAAAATATCGGTTTGAGGATTGACCACAAATAGCCCAGCACCGATCCCTGGTAGCGTAGCTTGAAGTCCGTTACGACTAACTCGCGCAGCAAGATGCGGTTTTTTCGTTGCAAAAGATTTGTTACTTTCATAGTTTCTCTGGCCATTATATAATATGACCGTGGTAAAAAACAATCTTGCAATCATAGTTCTTAACTGGAACGGTGCCGATGATGCCCTAGAATGCATCGATTCATTGGCGCAGCAGACGCTAGTGCCGACCATTATCGTGGTCGATAACGACTCGCATGATGACTCGGTGGCACGCTTCCGCTCATATCAAGCTAAGCACCCTGCGCTTAGTCTCGTCATCATTGAGAACCAGCGCAACCTCGGCTTCGCTGGTGGTATTAACACAGGCCTGCGCTACGCACAGAAGCAGCAATTTCGCTTTGTTGGTGTGCTTAACCCCGACGCAGTTGCTAACACACACTGGTGCCAAGCCTTGATGGACGAGCTACGAGCTCATCCGCACTGTGGTATTGCCACTGGGCTACTCGCTCGCCGCGATGGGACGACCATCGATAGCTCGGGCGACTTCTACACCACCTGGGGTTTGCCTGGCCCGCGCCACCGTGATGAGCCAATTAGCCATGCGCCAACAGAGGCCGGAGCGGTGTTTGGTGCAACGGGTGGTGGAGCAGTGTATCGCACGGCACTGTTCGACACTGTTGACCTTTTTGACGAAGCATTCTTCATGTACTACGAAGATGTCGACCTCAGTTTTCGCACGCAGCTAGCAGGCTGGACGGTGCGCTTCACGCCGCACGCTGTCGCATACCACAAGGTTGGTGCCAGCAGTAGCAAAGTCCCAGGACTCGCGGTATACAACACCTTTAAGAACTTGCCGCTGATTTTTATCAAGAATGTGCCAGGACGACTGTTTTGGTCGATTGGTGCGCGCTTTTGCCTCACCTATTGGCTGATATTCTTTAGTGCACTGCGCCATGGCAATGGTTGGCCAGCATTGCGTGGTATGCTCGCTTCTGTTATTTACCAGCCAGCGGCCTATCGCCAACGCTTTACTATCCAGCGGCAGCGCAATGTATCGGTCGATTATATCCGTAGTATTATCCACAACGGGCCACTGCCTAACCAGACAGGTCTACTCAAATTCCGGAAGTTTTTTACTGGTAAATAGCTCAGCTTGAGAGGATAGGTCAGCGCCAAAGAAGCGAATTTTAAAGACTGGCTTTCGTAGACAACCTGCGTCTTATCACCCCTGTTACGCACGCAATCATTTTGCATATTCGCCATCTATGCGTACAATAATACCTATGCGTCTTCTTGAATACCAAGCCAAGCAATGCTTGGCCGAGGCTGGTGTGGCAGTACCGCAGAGTGATGTTGTACAATCTGCAACAGTGGTGCCTACCGCCCCTATCGTCCTCAAATCACAAGTTCCGATCGGTGGCCGTGGCAAGGCAGGTGGTGTGGTGATTGTCCGCGAGCAATCCGCTGTTACGCCAACTATTCAGCGTCTCTTTGCTCTCGATATCGGTGGCTACACCCCCACGAAGCTTCTTGCCGAGGAAGTTCTCTCTATCGCCCGCGAATGTTACATTTCGTTCACTATTAACCGTGAGCAATCATCCATCGAGCTACTCGCCCACACGAGTGGTGGCATTGATGTGGAAGAACACGATCGTGCAGCATTCTTTCGCCAGGCCATTACGCCGCAAACAGTTCATACTGTAGCTGAAGCACTGGCGGAGTATTTGTCGCTGCCAGAGCAATCCTTTGCGTTTGAGGATATGGTGGCGAATTGTTTGCGTTGCTTTATTGACAACGATTGTCTATTACTCGAGATCAACCCACTCGTCGTGACGACAGATGGCCAGCTCGTCGCTGGTGATGCCAAGATGACGATCGACGATGCGGCACTGTTTCGCCACCCACAGTGGCACGAAGCAGCCCTAGAAGATCATAATTTCGTCACGCTCGACCATAATGGGACGGTTGCGACGATTGCCAACGGCGCAGGTCTGGCAATGGCAACTGTCGATGCAGTGACTGCCCGTGGTGTGCAACCAGCTAATTTTCTTGACATTGGTGGCACGGCAACTCCAGAGAAGATCCTGGCTAGTTTTAAGCAGATTGCCCGCTTCCCTGCCGTGGCGCTCATCATTATTAATATCTTTGGTGGTATTGTGCGCTGCGACGACGTAGCAAGGGCCATCATCAGTGCCAAGCAGCAGCTACCTGACCTCCCGCCACTCGCTGTTCGCCTAACAGGTAACCGCGAGGCCGAAGCTAAGGCGCTCCTTGCCCGCAAGCACATTCCACTCTACGATAATCTCTCTCACATCCTGGAGGAGGCTGTATGATGACCCCTGATATCTTTCATGGTAAGCATGTTATTGTCCAGGGTATAACTGGCAAACATGGCTCATTTCATACCGAGCGTATGTTAGCAAGTGGTACACATATCGTTGGCGGCACGTCACCCAATCAATCGGTTACAGAGGTACACGGCGTGCCTGTCTTCCGGACAATTCGCGAAATTCAGGCGCAGCAGCCTGTCGATATTTCCGTCATTTTTGTACCAGCAGCCTATGCCAAAGCGGCGATTATGGAAGCAATCGACGCAGAAGTACCCCTCATCATCTGCATTACCGAGGGTGTGCCTGTCCACGATATGTTGCGTATAAAACAACGACTGGCAACCAGTTCTTCAATTTTGATCGGCCCCAACTGCCCCGGTGTTCTCATTCCCGGCGTGCATAACCTCGGCATTATCCCTGCCGCGCTTGCCACACCAGGCCACACTGCCATCGTCAGCCGCAGTGGCACGCTCACCTACGAAGCAATGAGCCTCCTCACTCAGGCAGGCATTGGCCAGCGCTATATAATTGGGATTGGCGGCGATATGATTGGCGGCAGCAGCTTTATTGATTGCTTGCAGTTGTTTGAGCAAGATGTGACAGTAGAGCAGATTGTGCTGATCGGTGAGATTGGCGGCACGAGCGAGATTGCCGCGGCGGATTATATTAAGCGTCATATAAGCAAACCAGTCTATGCTTACATTGCGGGCCACAGTGCACCATCTGGGGTGCAGATGGGTCATGCTGGGGCGATCCTTGGCACAAATGAGCTGGAGTCAGCCCAGGCCAAGACGGCCCGGCTCGAGGCCAGTGGCGCAGTGGTGGCATCGTCCATCCAGTCGCTCATCGCGCTCATACCAACCAATAAGTGATACAATAAGGCTACGATGAAAACAATCACCATTCTTATTCCTGCCTACAACGAAGCAGCTGTTTTGCCACAGCTGTTTGCCCGGCTCGAGACGCTGCAGCGCAGTGTCGATCGCCGGCGCTACCAGTTCGAATTCTTATTTATTAATGACGGCAGCCAGGATCACACGCTCGAGCTCATTCAGATCGAGCAGCAACACAACCCTGCCATTGCCTACCTCAATCTCTCGCGCAACTTTGGTAAAGAAGCTGCTATGCTCGCTGGCTTCGACCACGCCGCGGGTGATGCTGTCGTGGTAATTGATGCCGACTTGCAAGACCCACCAGAGCTCATCCCGCAGATGATTGAGCTGTGGGAACAGGGGTATGATGATGTGTATGCGCGGCGCCGAAGCCGCTCAGGCGAGACTTGGCTTAAGAAAAAAACCGCCGCGTGGTACTACCGCCTCCTCCAGAGTACGACGCATATTCCTGTTCAGATCGACACGGGTGACTTTCGCTTGCTCAGCAAACGCTGCGTTACTGCCATCACCCAGCTGCGCGAATCGCAGCGCAACACCAAAGCAATCTTTAGTTGGGTGGGGTATAAAAAGAAGGAGATTCTCTACGACCGCGACCCACGGGCTGCTGGCACCATCAAGCAAAGTCCGCGCACACTCATCAATCTCGCCATTGATGGCATCACGAGCTTTACCACCGCTCCGCTGCGCATCTCGGCTGTGCTGGGCTTCCTCATCGCCTTCTTGGCCTCCATCTATATCCTCTATCTGCTCATCCGACCACTGTTCGGTGTGCCAACCGGTGCAGGCTATTCGTCCCTCATGGCAGTGATTCTCTTCCTTGGTGGAGTGCAGCTGCTGAGCCTAGGAGTGATTGGCGAATACATCGCTCGGATTTTTAGCGAGACGAAGCAGCGCCCACCCTATCTCGTTGAGGAGCATCGTGAAGCTCGCCATCGCAAATAACAGCGGTAAGTTGCTGCGGTTTGCGCTCGTTGGTGGGATTAATACGGCGATCGATATTGGCTTGCTCTTTGGACTCACCGCGCTTGGCCTGCCGAAGCTTGCGGCTAACACAGTATCGACAGGCCTTGCCTTTATCTTTAGTTTTTTTGCCAATAAGTCGTATACCTTCCGCGCCCAAGGCAATATGCGTCGGCAACTGATTTTGTTTGTTGTTGTCACTCTGGCGGGTTTGTGGGGGCTGCAAAATGCGGTTATTTTCTGCATTTCGCCTATCCTGGCCTCTGTTATTCATGCTGAGTCACTTGTGCTGCTGCTCGCAAAAATTATTGCTACTGGTGCATCGCTGGTGTGGAATTATTGTTTGTATGATCGTGTTGTTTTTCGAACAACAGAGAGATAATGTTTCGCTAAAAATACGATCTTAAACCGTACATTTACAAACTCATTATACATTCATACCTATTATTGACGCTGGTAATCATCCGCCACCCGCACAATATCATCCTCTGTTGATGGGTGCGCTAGGTCGATGTGTTGCCAGAGCTCAGCAATGATCGTTGGGCGCTGAGCATCACCGCAGGCACGGTGGCGCTCCCCTGCCGCCAGCTTTACGATATCGCCTGCCTGAGCTGGTGTTGGCTGGGCTGGTAGCTCGTCGCTCATGTTGCGATAGTACGCACCAGCAGTCAGAAAACGCCACAACTCCGCCCGCCAATGATGATATTGCCAGCTCAGGCGCGCCCCTGGCCGGACAAAAAGAATCTTAGGACTGAGCGGCGCATGAGCATTGTCCTTAGCTATTACTTTCGATACTGCAAAGAAATCCGCCGCAAACTGCTCTGCCTGCGCCGGGTCAATACAGATAAACCCACCCCAGGGCCGCTGGCTGTCTGTCCCAGTGATATGGTAGCCCGCCTGGTGAAGAATATATTCTATCTGCGCCAGATTCGTCTGGACTGCTATGTGTTGTGGTAGTTCCGTCATATTATTTGTAATATGGGTATTATAGCACTTTTATACAAGATGTTTAGATTATCACCACCCGTCTTGACACACGCGTGTTCATCTGGCACTTTCGGTGCGGGGGCTGTATACTAGAAAGTATGAGTTTTCATATTGCAATCGACGCCCGCGTGATCAATTCTGGCACGGGCACATATGTCGTGAAGTTGCTTGAGCAGCTGGAGCGGCTTGATACGACCAACCGCTATAGTATCCTCGTTCCTACTAAGGACCGCGACTACTGGCAGCCACACAACCCTAACTTCACCATCCGCACGGTCGACTTTGCCAACTATTCGCTAGCGGAGCAACTTGGCTTCCGGCGCTACCTAGATGAGCTAGGGCCCGACTTAGTACATTTTTGCATGCCGCAGCAACCGGTCTTTTACAGAGGTAAGCACGTCACAACAGTGCACGATATGACCCTCCTCAAGACGTATAATTCCGATAAAAATTGGCTCGTGTTTCATCTTAAGCAATTGGTGGGGCGCTGGGTGTTTCGGCGGATTGCCCACACCAGTGAGCATATCATCACTATTTCTCAGACGACTAAGCAAGAATACCAAGACTTTACCAAGATCCCCGATAGCAAAATCTCAGTCATCTACGAGGCAGGCGAGGTGCATCCTGGGCAGCTCACGCCGTATATCGACCTTCCCTTCAAGCGGTTCATTATCTACGTTGGGCAGCAGCCTGATTATAAAAATCTGCGCCGCCTCGCGGCCGCACACCAGCAGCTGCTGAGTCGCTGGCCTGACCTTGGCCTGGTATTTGTAGGGCGGATGAACGAAGACACCAAGCGCAACCAAGCCTACTACCAGCAGCAAGGCTATCGCAATATTCACTTCACTGGGTTCATCCCCGACGGGCAGCGCGATTGGTTGCTTAATAAAGCCGAGGCATACGTCTTCCCATCACTGATGGAGGGGTTTGGCCTGCCGCCACTCGAGACAATGGCGTATGGCACGACACCTGTTATATCGAGCAATACCTCGTGTATGCCCGAGATTTTGGGCGATGCTGCCGAGTACTTCGACCCACTCGATGTTGATGCCATCGCTAGCGCAATTGACCGCGTCCTCAGCCAGCCAGCCCGCCGTCGCGAGCTTATCGTCAAAGGCAAAGCTCAAGCTGCCCGCTACTCGTGGGAGCGCTGCGGCAAGGAAACGTTGGCGGTGTATGAGCGAGCACTGCGGCAATCATAATCAGTCTATTTATAGCCAGTGTGAGTGATTGTGGATCAGAAATCGTAAAGTCTCGTTCACCTTAGCGTGAGTCTATTCTCTCTTGCATTATTATAATAATACTTGCTTCTGCTCTGTATCGCATACTATCAAAAAACGGTGGAATGGCACAAGAATTAGCACGCCACTATAAAGTAGATATTTAGTAGTATTGCAAAAATAACCGGCCATCACTGACCGGTTATAAGGTATATCATAGCGTAGCTTTTACTCAGCCTCTTCCAGCTGGATAATCACATGGCGCTCGCGACCTTCGCCTTCGGAGACGGTCGTGATGCCAGCTGCGTCGGCAGCGACTTGGTGGACAATGCGTCGATCGGCTGGATTAAGGTGGGCGGTGTAGGACTCACCAGTTGCACGCACGCGCTCGATCCAGCCCCGCGCTTTGTCGGCAATCTTTTCCTCGTGCTGCTTTTTATAGTCGGCAATATCAACACTCACGCGCACTACTGCGGCATTTTGCGCCCGCAGCGCCGACGAGACGATATATTGCAATGCCCGTAGTGTCTCTGCCCCACGGCCAATCAAGATGCTATTAATATCCGACGACTCTACCCGAAGTGTCATTACCTCGCCATCGTCATCACCCGATACCGCAATATTTTCGCCAAAAAATGAGATGATGTTCTGGAGATATTCTCGGGCAAATGTTACTGATTGGTATCGATCCATCGGGTTCTCCTCCTCTGTTATTCTTTGGCTTTGATGCGTGTGATGTTGGCTTCTGTAGCCGCTTTGGCGCGCTTTTTCGTCGACTTTTTCTTGGCAGGCGTTGTAATATCTACTTCATCCGCGATTGCTTCAAGCTCTTGCTTATCTTTACGGAGGAGATATGACTGCTGCGCTACCGCTACTAGGTTAGATGCTGTGTAGTAGAGCGCCAACGCCCCTGGCAGACCCATCATGATCATAAACATCATCACTGGCATAAACTTCGCCATATTACGCATCATTGCGGCGTTCATCTCGGCGGGGTCGGCCTCTTTGCCAGCGGCCGTCTCCTTCATGATGTCGCGGAAACGCTTAGCACTCTTACCAGTCGGCATAGTTTGCTTAGTCATCACATACTGAGTAAGAGCTGAGATGATTGCGAGAGCGAGAAGCGGCCAGACAATACCATCCTTGCCAAGCGCTACCTTAGTGAGGTCGATAAAGCCCAGCATAGTGTGGTTGAATTGATCGGGGTGGTTGATGATGGTCTTGATGGCATCGATATTCTTGAGCGGCTCGTAGATGTAGCGCGCCACTTGGTCACGGTGAAGCGAGATGATCATGATCACCTGGTAGAGGCCGATAAAGATCGGGATCTGAATGAAGAGCAGTAGAATCGAGCGAAATGGCTTGATACCGTACTTCTTATACAGTTCCATCTGCTGCATCGCTTCTACTTGACGGTTGCCATTAGCCGCTTTCTTGATCTTGGCCAGCTCAGGCTGCATCTTGCGCATCTGTTTGCTCTGGTGGAGCTGCCGCTTGAGTAGTGGGTAGAGCAAGAAGCGGATGATGACCGTGAAGAGAATCACCGCCACGCCAAAGTCACCACCAGGGATAATACTATAGATAAGCAAAAGCGCGTTAAAAATGGGCTGCAAAATTATTGTCTCAAACATATTGACTCCGATTACTGCATTTATTGTATCATAGGTGGCCACGGAAGATGAATTGTGGCGAAGTATTTTTGGAAATCAATCGTTGATATATGCGATACACCACTGCTAATGTTATATGTGAGAGTATTTATGGCTCTAGGAAAGAACACTCACCTAGCTTGCATTTTATTGATATAGAATGATAATAAAAAGAATTTTGTATAAATATTTTGAGTTCTATTTACCACTGTTTATAAAGAACTATTTGGCATTGATTTGACTCAAAGTACTATGAAGTAGGTCGCGCAAAGAAGACTGAGAGGATATAGGATTTTATTCTGCCTTATCTCTTTCATCACTTAGCGTTGCGTCGCCAGGGCAAATACCAGCTCGCACAAGGAGATTTGTCACCACCAGCACAAGCTCATCGTGCGGCGCGGTAAGGATTTCGCTTGAGGTAATGATCAGCGCAACGTCGTACACCCCTGTAAAGTGCGGTACGTGCTGGCGCAGAATCTCGTAGATACGGCGGCGAATGCGGTTGCGCCCTACTGCAGATTTGTGCACCTTTTTGCTCACCACGACGGCAATTCGCGGCATACGCCGGCGGCGATTGGCAACGTACTTGACGGTCAGCAGGCGCGAACGCTCGGCACTCGCATGGCGATACAAATAGCGTAGCCCACCATAGCCATGAAACCGATATCGTTGCTGTAACATAGCTGTATTATAGCAAATCTACTCACAGACCGAGACAAAATAACCCACCAAGCAGTGGGTTATTTTCGTCATTTTGCTATCATCACACTACGAAAGTGCGAGGCGAGCGCGACCCTTGGCGCGGCGGCGCTTGAGCACATTGCGGCCCGCTTTGGTAGCAATTCGTGCCCGAAACCCGTGCGTACGAGCGCGATGACGAGTGTGTGGTTGGTAAGTTCGTTTTGGCATATCATTGCTATTATACGCGATTGCTCGAGATCTTTCAACTTTTCACCCTTTTAGTGGATTTTTACTCCCAAGTAGCCTCCGTCATAAGCATAGCCAAATTGTTTATCCACATTTGTTCGTGAGTTATCCACACTTTAACAGAGGTAATGTACTTTTGTGGAAAAACTTCACCCCTGTTGCCCTTCTTGCACTCGTCCCGTTGTTGTATTTCTCACGGTTGTGGAAAAGTCGGTTTTTTCTTATACTAAAAGGAGTCATTGTATAACAAACAAGGAGCAGCAAAAGCCAGTGTACCACAGCCTGTGGAAGAGTGTTTTGGGTGAGATTGAAGTGTCGATACCAAGCGGTGTTTTTTCGACATGGTTTGCCAATACCGAGATGCTCAGCAACAAAGACGGGGTGATCACCATTGGTGTAGCGAATATCTTTGCGATTCGCCAGTTTGAGGTGCGCTATGATAGCATTGTCAAAGAAGCGCTCCAGCACAGTGGTGTGGAGGTGTCGCGCATCGCCTACGTGGTAAACAAACAAGTCAAAAAACGCACTGTGATTAGCCGCGAAACCACTGGCCAGCCAGCCGATCGCGTCGAGGAACGAGCGGCAGCGCTCATCAGCAAGCCAACCACCCCTTCACATTCTAGTTCTGCGACACCAGCAACCAGTCTCAACGCGCGCTATACCTTCCAGAATTTCATCGTCGGCTCGAGCAACGACCTCGCCTACACCGCCTGCCAAGCAGTCGCACATAGCCCTGGCACGAAGTATAACCCCCTCTTCATTTATGGTGGCGTTGGCCTTGGTAAGACGCACCTCATCCAAGCGGTGGGTAACGAGATCCTCGCGCGCGACCCAAGCAAAAAAGTCGCCTACCTGAGCTCGGAAACGTTTGTCAAAGAATTTATCGAGTCGATCCGCTTCAAAAAGGCAGGCTTTTCTGACCGGTACCGCAATGTCGATGTACTGATCGTCGATGACATGCAGTTCATTGCTGGGCGTGAGAAGACTCAGGAGGAGTTCTTTCACACCTTCAATGCCCTTCACCAAGCCAACAAGCAAATTATCATCGGTAGCGACAAGCCACCACACAGCATCCCTACCCTAACGGAGCGCTTGCGCAGTCGCTTTGAATGGGGGATGGCGATCGATATCCAGATGCCCGACTTCGAGACGCGCTGCGCGATCGTCGAGACCAAAGCGAGCTTCGCTGGCGTAACGCTTGAACGCGACACTGTGGAGTATCTTGCCAAGAACGTCAAGACAAATATCCGCGAGCTCGAGGGTGCGCTTAATCAGCTTCTTGCTTATGCCGAGATGCGCGGCGTCGCCCCTGATGTGATGACAGCAGAGGGTTTGCTTGGTAATGTCCGGCGCAGTCGACCCCAGCACCTCACCGCCAAGCAGATTATCGACAAGACTGCCCGCCATTTCCAGATCGACAGCAAAGAAATCTGTGGTGCTAAGCGGGCTAAACATATCGTTGTGCCGCGACAGATTGCCATGTATTTACTGCGCAGCGAGCTTCACATGAGCTTCCCACAAATTGCCAATGAGCTGGGCCGCAAAGACCATACTACCGCCATCCACTCAGTCGAAAAGATCGAAAAATCCATCAAGCTTGACTACCTCATCCGTGAGCAAGTCGCTGACATCCGGGACAAGCTCTATGCCTGAGCCATGTGTTTTTTTCGCTGCACCTGTGGAAAAGCCGTGTATAGCTGGTCGTATAACCGGCGGACAGCTCGTGGGTAGTCATCCACAACACCAAAAGCAGACTGCACGAAAGCCTGACTGGCTGGTGGATAACCCCTGCTTCTCCCCGATTTATCCACGCCAGCGATCGCAGCGTTTTACACAAGTAGTGAGCAGATCATACCTCTGTTATTCATCATGGTTTCCACAGTATCCACAGCACCTATTACTATATCAACCAGATAAAAAGAAAGGATTGTCGATATGAAACTGTCTGTCACACAAGAAAACCTTGCACGAGCGCTCGGGGTTGTCGGGCGAGTTGCGAGCAACCGAGCTGGCCTGCCAATCTTAAATAATATATTATTCCGCACCGAAGGTAATCGCCTTCTTCTCGCTGCGACGAACCTAGAGATTGCCGCTACCTATTATATTGGCGCAAAAGTAGAGACACCGGGGGTAATTACTCTACCGGCTAAACTTGTGAGCGAATTTGTGGCGAATTTGCCGAAGGGGCCGATCGAGCTTGAGACTGATGGCACGCGTATGACACTGACGTCTGGCGGGTATACTTCGACGATTAATGGCGTGGTGGCAGATGATTTTCCGGAGCTACCGACGATTGATGAAGAACAATCGGTACGTTATAGCATTGCTGCTGCGGACTTCAAGCAGGCGGCAGCGCAAACCTTGGTGACCTGTAGCAATGATACGACTCGGCCTGTTTTGACTGGTGTGTATTGGCATACGGTGGATGGTGCGCTGTATATGGCGGCGACGGATGGCTATCGCCTGGCTGAGCGGCGTTTGATGACAAGCCAGAGCCAGATTGCAGCCATTGTGCCAGCGAGCAGTTTGCAGGAAGCGCTACGCTCGCTTAGTGATAGCACGGAAGAAGTGAAAGTGCTCTTTGATGAGACGCAGGTGCGCTTTCGGTTAGAGGAAGTGGAGATTACTAGCCGCCTAATTGATGGCACCTACCCAAACTATCGGCAACTTATCCCTACTCAGTCCGAGACAAACGTGACGCTGGCAGCAGGCGATTTCTCGCGCGTAGTAAAGGTGGCAGGGCTCTTTGCGCGTGAGTCTGGTGGCAGTGTTACGCTTACCGCCGACCATGAGGCGCAGAAATTGCGGATTCACTCCGTTGCGTCCGAGCTGGGCGAAAATACCTCCGAGGCGGAAGCTGAGGTGTCGAGCGATGGGCAGATTACGCTCAATTCGCGGTACATTAGTGATGCACTGGGCGTTCTCGATGGCGAGACGATCACCTTCCGCTTTAGCGGTAAGCTCTCGCCCTGCGTCTTGACGGCTGCTCAGCCCGAGCCAAACTATATTCATATTATTATGCCACTGAAGAGCTAGTGATGAAGATAACGCGGCTAGCAGTGCAGCATGTGCGGATTCATACGCTCAAGACGCTTGACCTTGAGCCAGGCACGACGCTGATTTCTGGCCCAAATGGCTCTGGCAAGACATCGCTCATTGAGGCGATCTATATTGCGCTGCGTGGCACTTCCTTTCGTGGTAGCGATGAAGCAGTCTGCCAACATGAACAAAAAAGTTATACAATCGATCTCGCGACGGATGAGCAACACTATCGCGTCCAGTACGATCGTCGACATGGGACAAAGCGCAAGCGTTTTATCGTCGATGGCACAACCTATGGTCGCCTTCCCTATAGCAAAAAATATCCAATTGTTCTCTTTGAGCCAGATACCTTGCGGATTATCACTGGCTCGCCGCAGCGCCGGCGTGATTTTCTCGATACACTTATCCAGCAATATGATGCACACTATAGCCATGAGCTGAGCCGCTACCACCGAGCGCTGCAGCAGCGAAATAAATTACTGAAAGACCCTGCTCTTAGTGATGCAGTACTTTTCTCGTGGAATCTTATCTTGAGTCAGTATGGTGCGTCGATTATTACGAAGCGTCAGCGCGTGCTGCGTTATCTTAATGCGAAAAGCAGTGCTATGTACCAGAGTATTGCGGGCGTAGCGGATAGCGTTGCGCTACACTACTCGGAGGAACGCAACGTGACCGCGCAGCAGCTCCTTGCCGAGTATGAGCAAAAAACAGCGTATGATACAGTGGTTGGCGCGACGAGTGTTGGCCCGCACCGGCATGATATAACCGTGCTGTTTCGAGGTAATCCGGCCGCCAAGACTGCATCGCGGGGTGAAATCCGCACCATTGTGCTTGCCCTTAAATTTCTTGAGGCGGCCTATATCCAGCAACAAACAGGCCAAGCACCACTTATTTTACTCGACGATGTCTTTGGCGAGCTCGACCAGCAGCGCCAGCAGCGCCTCCTCAGCGAATTCGTCGATAACCAGATTGTGATGACGAGTGCGGTGGGATGAGTAGTACTATACGTCGGCACTGCCACCACGCTGTCGTGGCTGATCAAGGGTGTAGTTTGGCATTAGTGGCTGCTGGGTTGTAATATCAATCATATTAGCGGCATCAAGAACAGACTGTGGCGCATTATTACACTCATATTTGCTAATGGATATTTTGAGTGAACATGCGATGTGCCATTTTGTATCTTGTTTTTGTAGGACAACCTTCAGAGTGTCGCGATTGAGATCGGTGCCATTCCCCTTAAAGGCGAGTGCAGCAACCGCCCAATTCCCCTTCTCTAAAACAGCGTGGCTTTTGATAGTGTATAACGAGCTAATCGTGTTATTACTCTGAGTGATTGCTTGGTCGATGGCAGGTTGCTCTTTGCTAGTTAGTTGTTTGAGATACGCTTGAGTATAATCATAAGGCAAGGAGATAGACTTTTTTTCGCTGTCTAATACAACACCTTGACGCCGCGTTGATACAGTATTGTTGTCGCTTTTTGCGATAAGATAGTACGAGCCTTTGGGTAGGAAATAATCTTTGCCAGACTCGATTGACTGCTGCGCAATAGTGCGGGTTGGTGCGATCGTTTTCTCGTCTTTGCTGTCAGTCCCTTTGTAAAGCGTGACAGATGTATATTTTGACGTATCATAGGAGATAGCTATGTGCTGGTGAGCGTTGAGAATTGCGAGAATGATCAAAAGGACAATGAAGCCACCACAGATAACCGCAAGCGTGATGAGTTGTTTTCTTGAGAGCTCCATCATTATTCTCCGAGGGGGTTTTTATAGTTGGCAAATTCGATTTGATAATCACTCAGCCGCACACCAGAAGCCACGAGCTTTGCAACAGCTTTGTAGCGGTATTGTGGCGATTCAGTTCGGACAACTAAGACAGGTCGGTCTTCTCTCTTGTAATAACCGATTGAATAGTAGGCGGTTTTGATTGGCAGTTTAGCAACGATCGGGTATTTATTGATAAATTTGTTACCAGCTTCAATCGCTTGCTTACCAGCAATAGACTCGATTTTATCATATTGATCGATGTGTTCACGTTGCCATTTCTTTGCCTCTGCGGAGCGTGGCGTGAGCTCGATAATGACCGTCTGTGATGGTTTTTGTTTTGCATCAATATCGACTCGATAATTAATAAAGCCGTCTTTGGTAGCGGTAATAATATAGTTACCAGCCGGCACATATGTCGTTCCATTGTGGCCAGAATATTCTGCATCCGTTGCGGCATTTTTCAAAGTGATTTTGGTATCGCTTGGTACAGCAGCAATCTCAATAGGAATCTTCTGTGATCGATCAACAGCTTGGTAAATTTGATAACCAATAAAGCCAACGATGGCAACAGCCGCAAAGATGGTTGTTATGATAATCGTTCGACGTTGGTTCATGTTGTGTTACCCCCCTTCTTTCTATACCATACCGCACCGTTGTAATCGAATCCTTCACCAGCGGCGCTTGGAGCTTTCTCGCCCTGGCTGGCTGAGGCATATTTACTCTGGAAGCCCTCGACCTCGCCGACATACACCCAGGTATGCCCTGGTACAAAGGCGACATCACCAGGCTGGAGCTTATCATCAGTAAACTTGCTACCATCGGGTTCGTAGGTGCCATTAGCACTCCCAAGGCGTTGCCAATTTTGCTCGGCCCATTGCCGCTGGAAGGTTGTGCCGCGCCCATCAGAGGCGTAGCCACCTTTCGCATTATTATTATAGGTCTTGTCAAAGCCGCTATCGTAGAGAAGGGTTGTGATAAATCCGCCACAGTCAACACCCTCGAAGCTGCCAATATAGCGTCCTTCTCCTTGGGCGGTTTGCACTGCATTCGCATACTCTGGCTTCTTGTCGGTACCATGGCGCTGAGTGGAGGGTAACTCTGGCCATGCATATTTTGTAACAAGCTGCTGGACGGATCCATTACCATTGCTGCCACCAGTATTGCAGGCTGCAGCTGAACCTTTGTCGCTTGCTTTGCTATTGCCTAGTGCTGGGCTGTCGATATATTTATTGTAGAGGGCTTCAGCGTTAGCTTGGCGCTTGTCAAGTGCATTACCGCCACTGCCCTCAAATTGTTCTTCGAATATTTTTGCAGCATCTGCTGCCGTTGATGCGCCACGCAATGCATTAGCTACACCACCTCGCCCTGGTGTGTGGTTTTGCCATTCGTTAGTAAGGCCCATCTCCCACGCAAGGTAACGCAACTGAATGTTAAGATCATACGGGTCGCCACCCATATCGGCAGCAAATTTGACAACACCATTACCCCACCGGTCAGACGCATCCCACTGAGCTATACCGTGGTGAGTGCCGTTGCTGGCACGCGGGTCGACGTTTTGGCTAGATTCCTGCTGGAGATTGCCAACGATGCCAGCTGCTTGGGCGAGATTAAGTTTTTGACCATTACCAGCACTCATGAGATAGCTGAGGGCCGTCTCGACATTATCTCCCTTGGCTTCGACGACGCCACCACCGTTGGTTGGTGAAGCGCAGCAATTTACAGCAGCTTTTTGGGTTTGGCTTTGATTGTTGGCTGCAGTGGAATCACCCGTTGCTGAGCCTGCATAGCCTGCCATTTCGTCTAGTTGAGCTTGCATGAACCTGATATATTCCTCGGTATCATTTTCACTTGGTGGTGCGTAGCGGTTGGCATAGGCTGATAAACCTTGGTCAATCTCACCTGAGAAGACAGACCGGTCGTATGAGAACCAATCACCGCTATCTCTCCCTTGGTTTTCCTGCGCGTTTACATCCACGCTAGCCTCAAATGATGTCCATTTATACCAATAACGCCCTGCTCCCCCTTCTTCAACATGGGGTTGGGAGCTAGTAGCCATGCGCCCGAATGCATTATGCCCTTCATTAACCTTCTTTTGGGCGCCAGCTACCTTTGTCGTTGCTAGCTCCGACTCCATATTGGCGTGGGCATAGGCAAGGAATGGGTTAATATTTGCTTGTTTACCGCTGACAACAGCCTTTTGGGCAGTACCCTTTAGGGGGCTTTCGGGGTGCTTTTCCTTGATATACTTCTCGATTGCCTCGACCATTTTCTGTGCATCGAGATTGGGATAAGTAAGTCCATTTGGTGCGCCACTGCCAGGACTGGCAGAGGAGAGGTCGGCTTGGGAGCTGCCGCCACTAATGCAGACTGATGAATTATACCAAACAATGCGATTCGTTGAGAGAAACGAAGTATTCATCGCAGCAAAAACAGTGTGTGGTACAGAAAAAGCAACTATGATCGCTGAGGAAAGCACATACAAAGCTCGCTGAAGAAAAAACGGTATAAAAGAACGGCTCATTAAGCTGCTCCTCCAATTTTACGGGCGTATTCCCAATGCCAGGCCTCGGGCTTGCTACCACCGGGTTCTGCCCAGGCAGGGTGAACAAAGCCGTATTTGTGGGCATTTGCAGAGAGCCAATTATAGACAGATGAGCCAAAGTCTCCGACATTAATATCTGCAGCTAAGCCCCAGCCATGGTTTGAGCTACATGGCGGTGCTGGCTTGGCAAGGCCGTTCTGGTAGCGTGGGTTGCCAGGGGTGGCGTAGGCAATTTGAGTGTCGCAATCGCGATATGCTTCGTTGATGCCGAGGCTGCTACCCGTCTCACTTTGGTATGCCTTATTCATTGCCTCCATCGCTTCGGCAGCCTGTTTGTGCATCTTATCTTCTGGCGAGAATGACAACGCAACAAGCTTATCATCAGGAATTTTACCATTCTCAAGGCCGCCCCAGCTGCTCACACTGTCACCGCCCTCAGCAGCTGGCTGCGCTTGATCAAGCTCTGGTTCACCAACGGCTTGACCACTACCACCTCTGTTTGTTGATGCTTGTTGAGTTGTTGAGCCATCAGTTGTGGGGAATCCTTCAGACATTGTTGTGGCAAGGGCTTTGTCTATATTACGGCTGCCGTAGTAGCCATTTGTTTCGTTTGCCATACATTCTTTACCGTCACTTTCGGTTGAGTCGATTCCAGTGTTGCCAATTGGTGTGTCACTTTCGTTGCAGCGCTTAATCCAATTGGCATAGTCTCCAGTTGGGTTTTCATTATCATCCACATTGGAATCAAGCGTGTTGATAACATCATCAACTTCAGCATTTTTTGCTGGGCCAGTTATGCCGCCTATGTAATTACAGAATAGATCAGTTGCGCCGTTTAGTGCACGAACTTCAACGTCTTTGCACGTATCGTATGTTTCTCCAGTTGCTGCTTTTGCCTTGGTTGTGAAAATCATTGATGGTGCTCGAGCGATTTGCCCCAGAGCCCCAAGCATGCCACCAAGTGTACCAGACTGAATCTTTGCAAAAGTTGGCATAAATTGGTTATAAATACTCCCCATGAAGGTGTATTTGCTAGTGGCGTCAAGCGGGCTGTGAGTTGACCGTTGGTAGCGAGCATATTCTTTGCGGTAGTTCTCGTAAAAGGCGTGCTGCTGGGTTGCTTGATCGGCAGTCAGGACGGGCATACGGCTAATAGCATTTTGTGACATGAAGGCTCCTGCGCCAGACACTGTAGCATTACCAACTGCTTCTCCCTGAAGCTTATCAGGTAGTGGGTTGCCAGAGATGATATCAGCAATAATGCTTGGTAAAAAAATCTGGGCTGCCTGCAACCCTATAGCAAGAGCTGCTTGGGCAGCAAGGCTTGCAACCTTAATGCCTTGCCCCGCACCAGGAACAAACATAAGTGCAATACTCCCAATAAGCACTGCTCCCTGGACAAATATATTGTTGTTTACCTTACATACAGAATCTGCCTTTTGACGGCCACCAAGTGAATCAATCGCAGCACCAATTGCTGTCATTATTGGGCCAAATGTTTGCCCACCGAAGCTTCCCCCATTGGTATAGGCAGAGGCTGAATCATCCATACCAGTATCGCCATATGCTGCGTTGCGGTAGCCAAGCGCATTTGTTGCGGCAGTAGACTCAGTAAAGGAATTTTTCTTATCGTCATTAGAATCATCGCTTGATTTCTCGAAACGTTCGGTCCGTGTCCACATATTACCAACAAATGCGATGTTTTCTGGGGATAACTTATCGGGAGTGTTACCGTTATCAAACTCATTCATTGCTTTTGCCATATTGCCACTCACCAGGGTAATCATAGCAAAACGAATAAGCTGTCTATTGCGAATAATTTTAACACCAAGCGCAGTCGCCTTATACATCCCATAGACACTACAGGCGTCATCAACTGCACCAGTAATTTTTACTGCGCTAACCACTTTGCTCAGTGTGCCACGTTTTGCTGCTTTAGCGATCTTATCGGCCTGAGATTCTGCACCATCTGCATAGCCATTGAGTTTTTCTGAGGCAGCTTTGCGTTCTGGGCAATTACCACTACAGCCATCGGGGTCATCACCCGAATAGCCACTTTCGTCTTTGTTTTTTACTTCGCCTGCTTTGGTTGATTTATGCCCTTCTTTCACGGTCTCTTTAACACGTTTTGAGCGTTTTTCGTCAGTATTGTCTCCGTTTTCAAACGGAGCCTTTTTTGATGTACCATTTTTCTTGAATATTTTTAATGCTGCTTTGTCTGAAAAAGAGGCAAAATGAGGGTTAAAAGAGGTCTTTAATGCTTCATCAAAGCCCTCTATATCAGTTAAGGCTTTGTGAAGATTCTCGGCAGTGATACGATGGCCTTTGAATTTAAGTGCTTCGGGTTTTCTCCATTCAATACCACCAATCCGATAAGACTTGACCTCCCCATCGAGTTCAATTCCGACTTTTTTGAATGCTTTGATCTCTCGCTCGGAGAACGTTGCGTATTTACAACGCCACTGCCTTGTTGCACCACAAAAGCCGGTTGTCGAGTTCTTGAGCTTTGCCTTGACGATTTTATTAGCTCGGCTTTGCATGACAGAAGAGAGCTGCAAACTGTATTTTTCGGTAATATTCTCAGTAATATGAATAATCATGAGGCCTGGGCCACCAAAGAAGGATACAACACCGGCAAGTGCAAGCATGACTGCAATAATAACACCAAGTGGACCACCTTTTTTGAATACACCGCCTAGCCTGCCTTTTTTCTTTTTGTTGTTTGTAGCGTCGTCATCTTGTGGGGAGGTATTATCCTGCCATGATGTAGATGGCGCTAATTCTCCTTCCCGAGCTACTTCACTTGCGCTGAGATTTGCATCGCCACCAGCATATGTATCACTTGAGCCATTTTGTGAAGACCCAGAGGAAGACGAGCTGTTGGTGGAGCTTCGATTGTATGATGGTTTAGAGTAGCTTCTCCCCCCAGATGATTCCCTGTTGCGGAGATTGTTGGCAGTAGATGATGAGCTTGATGAAGGTCTGAGAGGCTTTCGGCTCAAACTTTGCCAATGCGTATTCCCCGGATTATGCCGGTCGAGGTCGGGTTTTTGCTGGGAGGGGATGGGGGTAGGCATGACGGGCTACGACCTCACTGGCTGCTGGTATAAGCTGTTATTGGCCACTGGGTTGGTGGTGATGAATTGCGTCTCGGTCTCGCTGGCGAAGATGCGGATATGGACGTGGTTTTGCCCAGCAAAGAAAAGGCCATCGCCCACCGGGAAGTTAGACAGGCGCTTACGCTCCTCCTCGGTGAGCTTGAAGACCTCTGCCAGTACGTCCACTGCACTGGTCGATTGCTTGAGCAAGAGCTGGAGCGAACTGTTTGCCACAATGGCCCGGCCCTTCTCACTCCCCATAAAGTCCTCCACATCCTGTGTAATAGTCGTCAGCCCCAGAGAATACTTACGAGCTCGCTTGGCTAGGCTATGGAGAAACTCCGCCGAGTCTTCGTACTTCATCAGCTGCCAAGCCTCATCGACGATCAGCATCCGCCGGCGCTGCACGGTGCGAGCGATATTCCAGATGTGGCTCAGCACAATATACATTGCCACTGGCCGTAGGTCATCCTCGAGATCGCGGATATTAAACACCACCATGCTGTTATTAATATCAACATTGCTCTGCTGGCTAAAGATACCAGCAAAAGTACCTGTGGTGTATTTGCGCAGGCGCTGGGCTAGCGATGGCCCTGCCCCACCCATGTGAAGGAGGGTGTCGTAGAGGTCGATGATCGTCGGTGGCTGAGAATTATGCGTTAGTGGGTCGCTGGTGATGCCAGCCCGAGCGTAGGTATCAATGAGCGCTTGATCAAGGTCAGCCTCCTCAGCTGGGCTGAGCAAGGCAATCTGCTGCCCACCCACCAGTGTGCCGCCCAGCATAAGCTTGAAGAGTCGCTGCAGGGTGATGAGATTAGCGCGCAGGGCATCGGTTGCTTCGTCGCTGTCGATTACTCGGGGGAGATCGAAGGGGTTAATCCGCGTATCGCTACTGAGACTGAGGCGAATGTAGCTCCCACCGACTGCATCGGCCAGCTTTTGGTACTCGTTCTCTGGGTCGATGACGAGAATGTCGGTGCCAAGCATCATACTGCGCAGCGCCTCGAGCTTAACGGTGAAGGATTTACCAGCACCAGACTTTGCAAAGACGACCATATTCGCATTCTCAAGGCTAAAGCGGTCGAAAATAACGAGCCCTTGGTTGTGCTGGTTCACACCGTAGAGAATCCCTTCGCCATCACTGAGGTCGGCACTAGTAAAGGGAAAGCTTGTGCTCACCGCACCAGTGTTCATGTTGCGGCGGACTTGCAGCTGGTCGGTCATTTGGGGGATGGTACTGTTGAGACCCTGTTCTTGCTGGTTACTGGCGGTCTTGCTGTAGACCATATTTTGGCCAAAGATTGTCTCGATAACATGCTGAACGAAGCTTAGCTCCTCGAGGCTATCGGCATAAAGCGTGACGTAGAGCCCAAAACGGAAGAAGCGCTCCGCCCCAAGCTGTAGCTGGTCGCGCAGCTCCTCGGCATCAGCCAGGGCGGCCTCACGGGCTGGGTCGCGCACCTTACCCTTCTCGGAGTTAAGCGCCATATCAGCCTCAAGCTGCGTCACCTTCTTGCGGAGGTTATTAAGGACGATCTCTGTCTCGACGGGGTAGATAAACATGCTAATATCGAGCACTTGGTCGATGTTGATCAATCCTGACAGCCAGCCTGTGTAGAGCTCACGTGGGTAGCCATAGATGTAGAGTGTGCGGCCATATTTGGTGCCAATGCGGAAGTACGTGCTGTGGATCTCGAGACTGCTGGGAGCGATTAAGTCGCGCAGCGTCGTCATCCCCTTGATAAAGGCTTCTTCTACCTCTGCTTGCTCGCGCTCGCGCTGCTGGGCAGCAATGTCGATTGGATCGGGTCGTCGTGCCATTAAAAATCTCCTTTGTGATATGCTGTCGAGGTTGGGACGGCTCCCTCACCCTTGCGGACGAAGGTGGAAGTCACGTTATTAAAGTCGCCCAGCGGCTCGCGCACTGCCGTGTCGGGGTTATACATGTTGTAATAGAGAGTGCCGAGCTCTTTGGTCTTGAGCTGCACTGCCCGTACACCAATCTGCATCAAGCCATTGAGGATGGTGTCAGCCCGGTTGCGGATCTCCTCGCGGGCTCGCTCGTAGGTTTCTTTGCTAATCTTCGTCACAGTGTTGGTGTTCTTAGGGGCGAAGAGCTTGGTAAAAAACCCTTTACCCTGGTCGATAATCGTCCCCTCCCCTGCTGGGTAATACGGGATGACGACGTAGAAGCTCTTGTCCATGATGTTGGCGTTTTGCGAGAGGTCGTCGATGAAGTTGATATAGTCTTCCATCAACACGCTGAGCAGCATGTTGTCTTGGGTGCGCTGGATAGCAACGAGCTTATCCAAATATGGGCCAATATCCACTCGCTGCGAGCGGATGCAAATCTGCACCGGGAAATACAGCGCATTGAGAAAGTTCTGGTAGCTATATTCTACCCCCTCGCGCTCACGAGCGCTCATCAGGTCGAAGTTGATTGACTCACAGGCGATAACGGCGCGAAAGCTACCATCACTCATGATGATCATATCATCACGCAGTTCCGAGAGGAGGAGGCTATTCTGCGTGGTAGCAGGCTTGGGTGGAGCCTTTTTCTTGGTGTCTTGAGCAGGCTGATCATTCGTACCACCTTGCACAGCTGGTGGCTGAGCCGGTGCTTGCACGGCGGGGTAGTTATTCTGCGGCGGAGCGGGATACTGCGGGTAATTAGCTGGTACCTGGCCCGCTGGCGCAGCGCCCTGGCCTTGGCTATAGCCAAACTGGCTGGGTGGCCCAGCTGGTGGTTGTTGATTGTTGGGTGAATTTGGTGACACCACTCTCCTTCTTATTTCTTAGCGCAAAGGGATGACAATCTCATCATCGTCATCATCCTGACTGGCCTGCTCTTGATGTTGAATCCGGTTGGCTTCATTGGCAATGGCAGCAACGGACAAATCAGAGTTGCTGGCTAGTCTAATTATATCAGGCGAGACGGTGTTTGTGCTAGTGTTTGGCGGCATATTGTTGCGTTGCTGGGCGAGCTGCTCCTCACGCAAGCGTTCCTCGCGCGTGGGGGTTGTCTTGGCATAATAACTGGGGTCGAGCGGCTGGATGACCGACTGGTGAATACTGGGGTATGGGTTGTAGCGCACCGCCATATCGATGACATTTTTATCATCAGCCAGTGTCGAGCGCTCTCGGTAGGATACTGCGGCTGGGGTGGGTGCAAGCGTCGGTATAGACTGAGCTGGCGCGATGGGTTGTTGCTGAGGTGGCACTGGCTGGTAGGCTGACTGCTGGGGAGGATGTGGTGTAGGTGCGTGTGGGTAATTGGGAGTTTGCGCTGCTGGAGTGGGTTGCTCTGCAGGTGCAGGAGTGAATGACGGCTGAGTATTGGCAGGAGGTGCTGCTTCAGCTGATGGGTAGATAGGTGTAGTTGTGGTGCGTGCGGCGGACTTTTGGGGTGGCACAAGCGGCACAGCATCAGTGGTAGGAGCAGCGTGTTGGCGGAGGTTAGCGTAGATCGCCTCGAAAGATGGTGTTTCTTCTGGCTCGGGCTCTGGCGCAGCTTCTGCTGTAGGTTCAGGCGGTGTGTAGGGCTTGCTCAGGGCGTCTGGCAAAACCGAATCGTGTGGAATAACAGCGGGCAGTGCCATTGGTAGAGACTGGAGTGAGTCACGCTCTCGTGGCATGGGCTGTGGCTCGGCAGTGGGTGTTTCGTCACGCGGTGAGTCGTCCACTGGCGAAATTTCGTATACCTCGGTAGATTGCTGAGGTGGGTATGGGTTTGGTTGATTTTGGTAGGCGCTAGCATCGAGCGAAGGAGCTTGCTGAGGCGGCGACGCAGTGCGGTTCTCGGGGAAGCTCGTGGACGAATACGACACCGCTGGGCGCTGAGGCTCTGGTGCTGGGTAGGGCGGCTCAGGCATACGAGGCTGAGGCGGCGACACTGGTGCGAAGCCAGCGGCATCAACCGGTGGCTGGTACGGTGGTGTAGCCTGTGGTGGCGTGTTTTGAGCTGCTTGCGGCGCTGCGTGGTATGGCTGTGGCTGAGCCTGTGGCCATGCTGGCTGATATGGCACGGGAGCTTGCTGGAGTGGTTGCCCGTCAGCTACAGCGGGCAGTGCAGCTGGTGGGGCTTGCATGCGCTCGATGGCGGCTCGGCGCCGGGCTTGGTTGGATTGCTCGATGCGCCGCGTCATCGCTCGCGCTTCGCTGCTGTTGTCATCAAACATGTCAGAGGTCTGTTGAGCCTCGAAATAGACATCGCTAATCATCGACCCCTGTGCATCGGGTACACGGGTGTGGCGAATGGACCATCCATGAGTATCAGCCAGCTGCGACAGATACGCTAGGCGGCGCTCGGCCTCATCTTGGCTGAGATTTTTCGTCCGCTCGATCTCCACCTTCTCGGGTACCGTAATCTCAATCAATGAGTTAATGCCATCAGGTTGCCACATGCGCCGGCGTGGCTTAGTGTAGAACGACACCACCGCTGCGAGGTAGACCTCCATCGGCTGATCCTTGCGCAGTGGCAAAGCTAACGCGCCAAACAGCAGAATAATTGGTACCGGAATGACTGCCAGTGGCAAAAACACCTGTGACAATCCCCACGCTAACGCAATCCCTGCCGCCGCAACCAACAGATAAATAAACTGGCGAAAGCTAAACGGCCCAAGAATCTTATCCTCTGCCTCTACGTCCTGTGCAACCTTATATCTCGACATAGTTTATGTATTTATTATAGCATGAGGGGGATGGGAGGATATAGATAAGATTATCTTCTAAAGCTACGATTTGGTCGATTGCCTCGTACCTTGAAAGGTTGTTGTAATTGTTGATTAATTCGGTTTTGTTCTGCTCGTGCGAGCCCATCTATAATGCCATCAGATACAGCCTGAGCGGTTTTTCTTGCATTTGCAGCAGCTTCTTCTTCTCTGGCTTTAGCTTCCTCTGCGCTCCGCTTTGCGTCTTGTTTTGCTTTATCTACCTCAGCTGCAGCCAATGCATCCTGCGACTGCTGATATGCATGAAGGGCTCCAGACGAACCGCCCAGTTTCTGCTTGGCTTCGGCAGTAACCCTGTGACCTTCAGGACCACTTAGGTAGCTGCTAACATCCTGTTGAAAGCCAGCGAAGTCTGAATGGCTCCAGCCGCCACCATCTTGAGAAACGATACTATTAATAACCGAGCCAAGCTTAGGATCTGAGAGAACAACGTCTGGTTTGTAAGAGCTAACACCGCTACCTTTACCTGCTCGCGTCAAAATTGATTCTGTTAGGAATTGTGCACCATCCTCAACTTTACCTTCAGTGTAGCCACCAAGTGCACTTGTGCCAACCATCTTGCCCCAGCCATTCTCTAGAAGAGCGCTTCCAGATTCTTTCATAACCATTTTACGTTCTTTTTCGGAGAATTGGCTGGCTATACCAGGGGTTACCCGTATAAGATCAGCTACTTCTGGAGCATCCATAGTCGGTATAAGTTTTCGTTGTGCTGCGACCATTTGCTTAGCAGTCATTGTTGATCCATCAAAATTCTTACCTGTCATAAGCATGGTCTTGAGTTGTGATCGATCGTAACGCTTTTGGTACGCCATGATGCGTGAAATATCTTCTTCGTATTCTTTTTCCTCTAGCTCACCTGCAAGGGTTTCTCGCTCCTCGGAATTACCTTTACCGCCAAGTCTATCGAATACTTTTGCATGCAAGCCTGTAGCACCAGCATAGTCCTTGGATTGGCGGAGTTTTTTCTGACGTTTTCGCCGTTCGTTGGCTCGAGCTATACCATAGCCAAGCTTTGTCTCCTGTGCACCATCGAACAGACTTCTCTTGGCGCCAGATTTTGCCATAGCATTAAATGTACCTGCTGCTCCTTTGGCGAAGGCACCGATTGTACCAGTGGCTGCCATCGCACCTTGCAACAGTATTGTTGAACTAAGCATAGGTAGTGTGCTAGCGCCAATTGCAACAAACTGTGACACTGGATCGCCAAGCGTTGAAAATACGTGCGCAGCGACTTTTGATAGGCCAAACACAATAGCAATCATTGGATACACTACAAGCAAACCAAGGAACATATCCCACCACTTCTTGAAGAACTTTTCAGTGTTCGGTAATAATAAGGAAACAAACGCAAGTGGTGCAACGAGTGCTAGGATGACAATAAACGCGTTGCGACCAATAAGGATTAAGAAAGTAATAAGCAATCCAATAACAGCACCTACCAAGAGAATAATAAGAAGAGAAAATTCTGCGAGAGAGGCTAAACCTGCAACAGCCGCGACTGTACCAATTGTGATACCTGCATTTACAACAGTTCCAAAAAAGTCAGATACACCAGGTGAATATTGTTTTGAGCCTCCAAGCGTGTTTATCAAACCATATAGTGAACCACCAAGGATATTCGATAAATCAACCATTACCTGACTAACGTAGAGAGATATATTGATCAAAATAGTAACCATGATAAGCTTGGGTAGCATGCTTTTGACGCCATAGTTAGATAGCCCAAGCCCCGTCATTTGCGAGTAGATAATAAAGAGAAAGGCGAAAACCAGAAGAATATTAGCAATGTTACGGAAGGAAGTCCAAACACTGGTGGCACCTGGGGTCTTTAGCAATTCTGGTTTGACAAATAGGAAGTTATTAATAACGCCGTACAAAGCGTCAGTGAGCTTGCCCATAAAATTAACCGCAGGACAAACAATCCAGCCGATAGCACCAACACTTTCTGGACATGTTGAAGTGCCCTCATCTTGAGTTGGCGCATTACCAGAACAACTTGGAGAATCTGGGTTTTCTTGACAATACTTAGCATCAGGCTTCTCAGACCCTGCAGCAGAACCATTTTTTTTATCTTTATCGCTTCTATAGGAGGCATTATATTTTTTGATAAGTTTAGATGCACCGTCAGCCCATTTATTCATAGCCTGAGCAATTCCTGCACAACTAATCTTGACCGATTCCTTACCATCAGCATGCGTATATATCTTGGTGCTCTTGTCTTTTGAGCCAGAGAGATTATGACTAGAAATATTACCGTTATCAAAATCAATAATCTTTACACCAGTTACGACATTAGAGTTACCAGCTTTTGCACTGTCATTAACACTATATCCGCACCCGTTAGTAAGAGCGGAATGAAGCATAATATATGAACCAGATTCATTACCCATCGCAGTTAGCATATCGACAACTTTGCCATTTGATTCCTTGTAGTGTGTGGTGGTTATAAATTTTTTGAGTTTTTCAACACCAGCATCGCTAAAATCACCTGAGAATTTATTAGAACCAGTTTCGCAATCTTGGCTTTCCTTTTCGTTACCAGATGACGATGATCTATGAATCGGCCCTAGCATATTGCAAAGCATCTTGAGAGGGGTTGTTTTCCATAAACTAGCGGCTTTCTTTACAACAGTATTGCATAGCGCGAGACCTTCGTCATCTTCTGGTACAGCCTTATCAAGATATGTTGGTGCTGTCTGTGCTTTATTTATTGCACTATCTACCCACCATCTACCGCTCTTTGCGTCTTTGTCTTCCAGAAAATGTAGACCACCACTCAAATCATCAGATGATTCATGCACACACGTTTTTATCGCATTAAAGTAATAAAAAGATGCTGCTCGATCTCTTAACGTCCACTTCATAACTGGTGCGTCTGATTCAGCAGAGGCAGGAGCGCTAAGAGTAAATGTGTTGATAGCGACAGCAAGAACAAGTACAAGTGCAAAAATTTTTCGAAATTTTGTAGATAGCATATATGTATCTATTTAATCACATATGAGGTGATAATAAAATACAAGCGGAGGGGTTTTCGAGCATTAAAAGCATAAACCCCATTTGCTAATAGAAAATTCTATCATTATGTTATATAATAGCGGTTAGCACGTTTGTTTGAGGGGACAAATATGCTATCCGCCATCTTCTCCGCTCACTGAAAGGAGGTGAGAAGAATGAGTGGATTAATCATTGCCGCTATATGTGGCAGTGTGTTTCTTTTCGGGCTGATGATAGCCCGAGATAAACAACAACTTATTATTGTTGTTGCTATATTGATCGTCTTTTTGGCGGTCTGGGCCATTCTTTGGAGTGGTCATTTTGCTAAAGAGACTTATCCAAGTCTCTTTGGTACGACTTACCTAGCCCTGGTGGGGCTAGGTATCAATAGCTGGCGATTTGCGTCAGCTGGGGGTCTGCAGAAGCCCTTCGTTTATATTCGAAGCGCTCTTCTGTTATCAACATGCTACTTTATTGTGGCATGTATACTGGCAGTTGTCCTTGATTGGCCTGCTGTTTTCGTTGTTCTCCCCTTTGCTATCGCTTTTGCGATATACAAAGAGGTAGAGATTCGCCGGGCTCGACGGGCCCGTGAGGAGGAGGAAGAAAATGCGGGGTTCTAGTCCTGCGCCCTCCCCTATGCCGCCCATCCCTCCTCTGGGCGGTTTTTCTTTGCGCCATAGTCGGTTCAATCAGAAATATAAAACAATATATAAGAGAGAAGGTGGCTCTATAACCTTCTCTCTTATCTTAATAACTCTCGATGCTACCGTATGGTAACATGCGTAGAAACATAGCGAACACCAGTTGTTCCATTTGGTGCTGTCGTGTTCTCCGAAACGAAATACACTCTATAGCGTGGGCTCTGGGGAGACGGTTGGATAACAAAAGCAACTTCACCATGTGGTGCAATATGCTCTATGTTTGTCCCATCGGCATCACTTTGGCGTTCTGGAACGGTATATGTCCTACCTCCATCTGTGGAATTACGCCCAATAGTATATGAGTGAGAAGTGTTTCGCACTTGACGTGTTAGATTAGTAGGATCGATAGCCGGGTCTTCTGTCGATGCACTAACTAGATCATCATTTCTTACCCATCGATCGAGAGTTTGCAGTAGCTCATTCTTTCGGTTGTGTGGATACTGAAGGTTATTGACCTTTTCTGCAACATTTGGATCATTATTCCCTGGTACCCTATCAAATGCCAAAATAGCTGCGGCTGCTGCTTTGGCTTGTTTTAGAGCATTCTCACCATTATCCTTTGCACTCGCAACGATATTGTATGCTACGAAGTGGTGGATGCCAGATGCAGTGAGGGCATCTTGAGCAGTATACTCACTTGCCTGCCTGGATGGTGGCAACTTCGCAACGCGCTTGAGGTCCGCAATAGAGACAATCGGGAGGCCATCACTATCGACTTGGCCAGCCTCTTGTGGCATTGATGGAAAGTATTCTGGTACTTTCTCAATAGCTTTATCTGTGTAAGCTTCAAGTAACACTTGAGCAAGGCAATCCTTGACGTTTTGCTCGGGGCTACCAATGATGGTCTCAGGGCTGCCGCTTAATAAATTCTGACAAGCTTGCTGATTCTCCGGAGAAAGGGATCGCCAGGTATCGGTTGTTTGTATTTTCTCGAGCGGTGGTTGATATGGCTCAGCCGTTTGGGTTACTTCGGGAGTAGGATTTTGATTTACTTCGTTTTCTGCGATATTTTCCAGCTCAGCAGCTTTTTGCTCTTGTCGACGCTTTTTTGCCTGGTATGCAGCATATCCACCAACTCCTAAAACTGCAGCCCCAATAGCGCCAAAGCCCAACAGATCTCTTCTAGTGGTCTTTATATCCTTAAGTTTGCCTAAGATCGAAAATTTTTCATTGTTATGGTCTGGCGAAGGCTGGTCTTGTGACTCCGTTGGAAGAACAGCAACATCGGGGCTCTGTGGAGTTTGTGGGTGCTCCCATTCTGTATTTGGTGTTTGTGTTGGTGGTCGATCATACGTTTGTGTCATAAGCTTCAATCCTCCCCAATACAGGATTAGTGGTTATGTGTGCTATTATACGCGCACTTGCGTCTCATGCTACCATTGTTTGCGCGGCAGGTCAAATATTTTTTGGCCTCTGTTGAAGAAAATAGATAGCGAGCATAGACAGAGGTTACTATAGAAATATATTCGAACGATATTTTTTGGTAAAAAATAAGAGATGTTTTATACATAAGGTACATTATCTATGCCGAGATGTATGTCTTGCATGTATGTACGACCCAATGCCTATTGCCTCGCCCAAAGCGGTTACCGACAGCGCAGTAATGAGTTCTGCAGTATGGTGTTGATTTTGTTTAGTATGCTGAGAGGGTATGGTTGGCCGTTCAACAGGAGCGGGCGGTATGCTGTGTGGTTGTTTCCACTGTCGATAATTATTAATAAGTTCTGGAATGTGTGCTGCCTGCCGGATGCCAATGGCGGTCATCGTTGCTGCGTACATAACATCTATACCAAGTAACGCGGCTGTTGTTGTCGAATAAGATTCCGCCTTGAGCTGATGACTGTGGCTCTGTGCAGCGCGGGCACCCATATACCCTTGGTATAAATGCCCTGCCGACATAATACCAAAAACTGCGACTGCACCAATCATATGCTTCGTCTTTTGCGAATCTGGCGCAGTCATATAGTCCTTATAGATATCCTTGAGGAAGAATTTTCCAGCAAAGGGTGCCTTGTCGATGGCAGCGAAGAGAGGATTTTTTGGTTGTTTGGCCGTCTGGTCGGGTTTGTAATTTTGCTCCATAGGCTATTATTTAGCATACTATTGGGCGTTATTTTGTCAAATTCAGCAATCATCTAGGTAGCCCATTGCCACCCCACCCCACATCCGCTATAATACAGAGGTACGGAGAGGTGCAAGAGTGGTTGAATTGGCACGCCTGGAACGCGTGTGTGGCGGCAACGTCACCCAGGGTTCGAATCCCTGTCTCTCCGCCATATCAGCGCCAGGCGGCACGCTGCCATAGAAGTGCGCTGCTGATTCGTCTTTTGGCATGATGCGTGGCTATATGCATATTTTTGTGCAGATTGGACTTGCAGAAATGTTTTTTGACAGTTTATACTAAAGGATAATTATGGTACGATCTTCTACACCAGTTATAGAACTCCGAGGCCTCACCAAGCAGTATGGTCTGGGTGATGCTGCCCAAAACGCCTTGGATAATGTCGACCTACGAGTCGAAAAAGGCGAATTCATCGTCATCATGGGCCCCAGTGGCTGCGGTAAGACGACACTGCTCAATATTATGGGTTTGCTCGACCGCGCCGACAGCGGCGAGTATTTTCTTGACGGAACATCGGTCGCGATGCTGAGCAAGCGTCAACACGCTCGGATTCGCTCGCGGCAAATTGGCATCGTCTTCCAAAGTTTTAACCTAATTAATCGCCTAACAGTGCTTGAAAATGTTGCCCTCCCCCTGAGTTATCGTGGAGGGATGCGCCGCGTCAAGCGCCTGGAGCAAGCCAGTGCGGTGCTGAAGAATTTCCACCTCCAAGAGCGCGAATATTACATGCCGTGGCAGCTTAGTGGTGGACAGGTGCAGCGCGTAGCGATTGCTCGTGCCCTGGTAAATCACCCGTCGATTATCCTAGCCGATGAGCCAACGGGTAACCTCGATAGCCGTTCGAGTCATATCATCATGGAAGAACTGGCTCAGCTACACCGCCGGGGTAATACCATCATTATGGTGACGCACAACCCGAACCTCACGAGCTATGCTAGCCGTGTGATTAAGATGCTTGATGGGCAGATTGCCAGTGATGAGCAGATGCGCACCACTGCCGCTACGCCAACACCAGTGGCCCGCAAGCCACGCGTTCGCCGGGCAGCACCTGCTGGCAAGGCTGCGCCGACGATTGCGCAGAGCACGGCATCGGCCGCTCAGCCAGCTGCGCCAGTCAAGGCAATTGCTCGCGGTCGGCCCGCTAAGGTTACTACGCCAGTAACGACAACACCAACAGTAGTCGACTACGAAGATCCGCATACCCAAGATGGTCCGACTATTGAGCCTATGCCAGTTGCTCCACCAGAAGTGCCGCCAGCCTTGCCTGCTGCACAACAAACGACTTCTGCTACCCCAGCTCAGTCTCAGTCTGCAGCAATGCAACCTCAACTAGCCGCGCCGCAACCAACCAACCAACCTGCAGCACCAGTGGCTCATACTGCAGCCCAGTCATCATCCACACCGTCTGCTGTATCGACCGCTCAGCCAGCTGTGGCGACACCAGCTCAGCAGCCCACTCTACCATCGTCTGCTCACCAATCTAGTACAAAGGAGCCCCAGGCATGATAATCATTGATCATTTCGAAAATGCAAGCAGTAGCTTCCGGCGCAACCGAGGCCGTAATTTGCTAGCGACGCTGGGTGTGGCAATTGGTGTGGGTAGCATTGTGGCGATCTTGGCGCTGAGTGGTGGCCTGCATAATATTATTTCTCAACAGGTGTCTGAGCTTAATAATAACCTCATAGTGGTGCGCCCTGGTGTACAAGACAAGAGTTTCTCGTCACTGGCGAGCTCGGTCGCGCAGTATAATTACAATACCAGCACCATCACTGAGTCCGACGTTGAGGCAGTGCGTAAGATGCCACATATCCGCGCTGTAGCACCAATGATGACTTCTGAGAACAAGCTCAAGGGCGATGGTCGAGAGGCTAATGCGACCGTTGTGGCAACCTCGCCCGACCTAGCCATCACCAGCCAGCTCGAGCTGCGTGAGGGCGACTTCCTCGAGGGTGGCACGCACGACGCCAAGCCGGCAGTGCTTGGCCCAAAGCTATCAGTACAGCTGTTTGGTACAGAGCAGTCAATTAGTCAGACGTTCAAAATCCGCGGCAAAGAATTTATTGTTGTGGGCGTGATGCGCGGTGTAGAAAAGCCACTGAATTATAACAATGTCGATTTCGACAACGCAGCTATCATCACCACTGAGGCAGGTAAGAAAATTCACAATGGCCATACACAGATTCAGCAGATCAACATCCAGGCTGACGCATCGCAGCAGGTAGGGCAGATTGCTCAGCAAGTTAAGGACAAGATTAAGCAAAATCACCAAGGGGAAGAAGACTTTACTGTGGCAACAGGCGATGCGATTAGCCAGCCAACCAACCGACTCTTCACAGCACTAACCCAGGTGTTGACGCTGATTGCAGCCATCTCGCTGGTGGTTGGTGGTATTGGTATCATGAATATCATGCTGGTGAGCGTGGTAGAGCGCACGCGCGAGGTGGGTATCCGCAAAGCGGTTGGTGCGACTGATGGTAATATTATCACGCAGTTTGTTATTGAGGCGCTGGCGATTAGTTTGCTTGGTGGTATCCTGGGCTACATCCTGGGCTACATAGTGGCGCTGAGCTTTAGCGTCTGGCTGTCCTTCCCGCCAGCACTGGAGTGGCAGACGGCGGTGATGGCAATTGGCCTCGCATTAGCGGTTGGCCTCACCTTCGGTCTCTATCCAGCTATTCGTGCCGCGCGCAAGAACACAATCGAGTCGCTACGGCAGTACCACTAACCGACATAGTTATGTTGCTGCAGAACCCGCCTGAAATGTGGCGGGTTTTTACTTGGCTTTCTATCCTACTCTACTCTAAATATAGAGTTTTGCGAGTATGAACCTTGAAATTTCAAGACATACCGCCCTTCCCCTGCTTCACGCCATTCAACACGCCGAGGTAGCAGCTAGCAAATTCTGCTAGTATCATGCCATGTAATACCTGCTCTACCTCTGTCTCGCCAGCAAGCAAGATAGACTTTGCATGGGGTCTGCGGCCACTGAGGCGGCGATCGAGCGCTGCCATGCGTTGCTGGGTAGCGGCGTCATTCTCACTCGCGAGGTCGAAAAGCGCAAACGGTTTATCTACCGGATGGCTTAGCCAGCCGTGAGCACCAGCGTGCTCTGCCTCAGTAAGGGGAGTAGAAAAGGCTACATTATGCGCCCGCTCCTGCCAGCACCACTGCCACCACTGGGCTACAGGCGCGAGCGTCCCACTGGCGCAAAATACTGCTGTCTTTCCTGTTGCTTGGCGTGCAAGCTGCTTAGCGAAGTTGCGAGCGATCGGCACGGCAGTGCCCCACTGCTGCGCCGCGTTTGCTGCGTTCGCTGCGCCATCTGCTATTGCTTCCACAAGATCATCATCCAGCAACTGATAGGCCGTCAGTAGCGCCCTCAGTGTGCTGAGTATGCGTAATGGCTCCACCCGCCCTTCTCTATTAGTAATTGGCATAATAGTAGTTGCAGGATATATTGCAGCATACTCAGCCACGGCAGTATCATGGGTAAGGAGAACGGCCGGAGCGGCATGCTGCTGTGTATAGCGCAGTATATTCTTCACCTGGTCAGGCAAGATGCCAGCCTCGATAATAATCACCAAGCTGTACGAGCCCACAAATGCGGGCACTGCCGCTGCCTCGCAGCACAGCACAGGCACAGCTGAGTGAGGCTGCACGAGCTGCTGAGCGACGTGAGCCAGCACTGCACCACCATCCGTTGCTATAATAACAACAGTGTGAATATCATGCTGGGATGATATGTGTGAGAGCTGATTTGCTACCTCTGTTGGTAGCGTCGTTTGTTTCCATAATGTTGCAACGTGATGCAGAGTTGCTTCGGCACCACGTTGACGTAATATGGTCTGGTCATCAAGCATAATCGTCTCCTTCTGCTTGCAAGAGTATACCCTCCCATGATACATTAATTAGCAGAGAATCATAAGCATATTTGGAGACAGGTGGGAACCATGAATATCAGCACTACATCACAATCAATTACCGACGATCAAGAGCTTGCCAAGGTGCTTGCTGGGATCGGCCCGCAGGTAGGCACAGCGGCGTCGCAGCGGTCGCAGGCGATGATGTCGGGGCAAGGTGCTGGCCGTTCATCACTCTCGGGTATGTCGGGCAATATGGGCTCATCAGTGCCAGTCATGTCATCGCAGCAGCAATCGTCGCAGCCTGCCCCCAGTGGTGAGGCGCTCAATGGCGTTAAGCAGTCGGCGATCAAAGAGCTGCGCCCACTGGTGGATAAGCTCAATGTCAGTCCAGATGAGAAATTCGATACCTATCTGCTTTTGATCCGCTCGACAGACGACAAGAGTTTGATCGACCCAGCGTACCAAATTGCCAAATCCATCCGCGACGAAACTCGCCGCGCCCAAGCACTGCTCGACATCATCAAAGAGATTGACTATTTGTCGCAGCGGTAACGACTTATAGAGTAAGAATAGGCATTATCACCACTGATGTGGTGATTTTGTTATGGTGCTAAAAATGATATATAATACAAACACAACCATGACAAAGACACACCACCATAAGTCACACCATACACATAAACGCAAACGCTATGATATTGATACAATGCCGTCGCTTATATCGCCGAGCCAATGGTCGACGTCTTCTTCGGATATCAAAAAGCAGCTTGTTACCGTTGATGCAGCGCTGAAGAGCCAAAAGCCACATCTCACCTACCTCGTCGAGCAGCAGGGTCGCAATTGGAGTGAGGAAAAACGCCGCCAGCGACGCTCGGCTGCCTTGGGAGAGAGTGCTGTGGCGCTTGTGCAGCACTATGCGAGCAAAGAACAGTGGTCGCATGTTGATATGGCGCGGCTGCTTGCGGCGTATCCTGGCTGGGTGGAGGCGACCGAACAAGATGATACGGCGCTGACTCGACAAGAAAATAAACAGCGAATCAAGAAACTCACGCACTTTAACCATGCCCTACGCGATGTGATAGACAACGCCACACACTCTTGTGAGACATGGAAGTCGATACCGTCTGTATCAGATATAGTTAACGGCTTAGAAGCAGTGTGCCCAGGCAATAAGCATGCTCAAAACAAGCAAGATCGAAAAGATATGCTGTATGCGACAGTAGCGGGCATTCGCAATGAAGTGCTTTTTATGCGGGTGCTGGATGAAGCGGGCATTGCCTATGAGCCAGGTACGGCCAACCAGGATATGCGCGGGATAGATATGATAGTGAATGGTAAGCTGATTGACCTCAAGTCGTCTGAATACTACGAATATGAGGCCCAGGAAGATGCTGCTGAGCATGATGATGACGGGCGGATCTTTTTCTTTCCTGGTGTGGAGGGGTATGAATACCGTAATAAATTAATGTTGCCGAAGGAAAAAATTATTCAGGTTATACCACGGGTGGTAGCCCGCATGTATAGCCATGGTATCCTAGATAAGCCAACACAACAGAGGTAGATTCCACCACAGACACGCGACCATAACAGAGGTAAAGGAGGTGCATTGCCATATGTCACACGAAATACCACAGCAGCCGTCAAATGAGGAGCACGAGAGACATGCAGTGCTCAAAGAGGCAATTTCTCAATCGATTTTTGACGGAAAGCCATGGCTATATAGTGATCCTGAGGGCGAGCCGTGGCTACTCTTTATCCAGTGGATGTCGCTGCAGCGCACAGAGGATGGCTGGGTAGCAACTGGTCTGACCACTGATGGGTGCTATGTAAGAGTGGGTAGTAGCGATGATACAGACGATGTGATGTTCAAAGTAGAACCCAAACAAGCTGACGGAGAGGCAGACACCTCACAGGGTAGTTAGAGCGAGTATCCGTAGGGTAAAAACACTAGCTTGCCGACGCACGCTTGCTGTGACGCGAAGCTGGCTTTTTCTTGCGCTTGGCTTTGTCTTTGGCTTTGGGCCGAGGTTTGCTAGCGTCTTTTGTGCGTTTAGTCTTGCCTCGCGCCGACTTCTTCTTCGATGCTTGCTGCTCGTGGATAGCGTTTTGTACCTCTGTTATTTCGTCCCAGGGGTGGGTTCCGTCGGCGCGTTCGATGGTTTTTTCGTGGCCCTTGCCGAGGAAGACGACGGTGTCGCGGGTGGTGCGGGCACGGCGAATAGCAAAGCGGATGGCCTCAGCGCGGTCGTGGATGAGAAAGAGATCAGTGTCTTGGGTTTTGCCAGCGGCTTCTGCGCCTTTGGCGATTTGGGCGAGGATGTGTTGCCCATCGACGTCACGATCGTCTTCTTCGGTGATAATAAGTTCGTCAGCAATTCGCCCTGCGATCTTGCCTTGGATGGCTCGCTTGGACTCATCGCGCCGGCCAGCTGAGCCAAACAGGACGATCAGCCTGCCTTTCGTGCTCACTCGCACACTACCGAGGAGCCGCTCAAAAGCGTCGGGTGTGTGGGCAAAATCAACAATAGCGGAGAATGGCTGCCCAGCATCCACGACTGTCATGCGGCCATCCACCCCAGTGAGTGCCGCCAGGCCGTGTTCGATCTGTACCCGGCTTAAGCCCACCTCGTGCCCCACTGCTACTGCGGCTAGGCTGTTGGCGATGTTGAACTCACCCGGCATATTGATGGTGATGTGGTGCATCTCCCCCATGAGCCACACATCGTAGCGACTACCCGAGGCGGTTTGGGTGATGTTAGTCGCCCGGATGTTGCCGTCAGCGATGCCGTAGCATAGGCTACGGGGCACGGCTTGCTCGAAGACTGCTGCTGATGGGTCATCCGCATTGATAATGCCAACCCGCCGCGCCAGCTTGAAGAGACGCGTTTTGACGGCGCGGTAGCGCTCAAATGTCTTGTGATAATCGAGATGCTCGTGCGTGACGTTAGTCATGACGGCAATGTCGATCGGGACGCCAAAGATGCGGTGCTGCGCCAATGCGTGGCTCGTCACCTCTAGCACTACCCACTGCACATTATGCCGCCGAAACTCCGCCAAACGCTGCTGCAACAGGGGTGCAGACACAGTGGTCATGTGCTCGGTTTGCGGTGTGATGTCGCTGTTTACCCCATAGGCCACCGTCGTCATTAGGCCGACATTGTAGCCTGCTTCGACCAGCATGCGGTGGATCATAAAGCACGTCGTGGTCTTGCCGTTCGTCCCTGTTACGCCAATGACGTGCATGCCCTGGGCTGGGAAGCCTTGGTTGGCTGCTGCTATAGTGGCTTCAAGCAGCCGATAGCCTGGCTCTAGCGCCGCCAGCACGCTGGGTGGGAGAGTATTCTTGAGTGTTTGTTTTAGAGAAGAAGATGCCATGGCACATATTATACCACTTTTGGTAGTATTTAAAACCATGAGAGGCATGATTTTTTGAGCAAGTAAATATGCTAAGATGAGGGCTGTAAAACACTCGCTTCCAGACCATTATAAAGGTGAATATCTCTCTAATATTCATCGTGTGCGCCTGGGCTAAGATTGATTATTGCGATTGACCCACACGCCATCGGATGAAGGGATTGGCTGGTGGAGCTAACACTGCAAAAGTGAGATTATACGTATTTTCTACACCATTTTTATTTTGGAGTAAGTTTTCTGCGTTGTGTACCCTCCTTTGCTATAATAACCCTATGAAGATTCTTGGGATTGAGAGCAGCTGCGACGAGACGGCGGCTGCGGTGGTGGCCGATGGGCGGCACCTGCTGAGTAGTGTCGTGCACTCGCAGATAGATATTCATGCCCAGTATGGCGGCGTGGTGCCAGAAGTAGCGGCGCGGAGCCATATTGAGATGATTACCCCGGTGATTGACCGCGCCTTGGTCGAGGCAGCGTGCAGCTGGGATGAGATTGATGGCATTGCGGTGACGTATGCGCCTGGGCTGGTAGGGTCACTATTGGTCGGGACACTGGCGGCGCGGACGTTGGCACTTGTGCACGAGAAGCCGCTCTACGCGATTCATCATGTGGAGGCGCACGTCTATGCCAACTTTGTGGTGGAAGATAGTCGGCCAAAGCCCGAGCCAGCTTTAGCGCTACCCGCTGCACAGCCGAGCTTCCCTATGCTGGCGCTCATCGTCTCTGGTGGGCATAGTCAGTTGGTGCTGTTTCGGGCGCATGGTGACTATACACTACTTGGCCAGACGCAGGATGATGCTGTAGGCGAAGCCTTCGACAAGGTAGCAAAGATCATTGGTTTGCCCTACCCTGGCGGCCCGGCCATTGCTGCTGCCGCTATGCATGGTGACCCGCAGCATTACGCGTTACCCAAGGCGCGGATGCATGGCCAGTACGATTTCTCTTTTTCAGGCCTTAAGACGGCCGTGCTGCGTCGAATGCAAGCTGAGGTGGGCAAAGATACCTCTTTTCCTTCGCACGAGCTCCCAGCGCTTGTCACGCCGCAGCAGCGCTATGATATGGCAGCGAGCTTCCAGCGTGTAGCGGTAGAGACATTGGTAGATAAAACGGTGCTGGCGTATGAACACTATGCGCCACGCTCCGTCGTGATTGCTGGTGGTGTGGCGGCCAACCAAGAACTCCGCCGCCAGCTGCGCACCGCCCTGCCCTGCTCCATTAGCTACGCACCGATGGCCTTTTGCACGGACAATGCAGTGATGATTGCTACCCTCGGCTACTACTACGCCCAGGCTGGCCACACAGTCGATCCATACCTGCTCGAAGTGCAGCCGAGTTTGTCGATGCGCGAAGCAGTGTGGAGCGGCCACGAAGCTTAGTAGATATGTTTTGATGATATTAGAGATGATGATCCCAGCGTGTAACTACTTGTAGTGGATTATTGTCTGCGCGCTGGCACAGAAATAGCTGTTGATGTTTGGATAAGTCGGTCTTTACCGACCAATCATACTACGTGCCGCACGCATACAGCGAATTACCTGATGTATGAATGGCCGAGCGATATATTCATAGCAGCCAGCGCGTTCCTCCAGCTGGCCGCCAAAGCCTTTCTTAAAGTGATACACTCCCTCTTGCTCGGGGAAGCCGTTGAAGTTTCCGCTTGTGCCGTAGAAGTTATAGCGCTGAGCGCCAAGGCTGATGGCACGGCGCATTGCTGCGTATTGCAGAGCGTATGAGCCGGAGAACTTCGCATGTTGATCGTCCGACCCACTGAGAAAATACACCACCTCGTTATCGCTCGTGTGCATGAATATGGCGGCGGCCAGCGGCAGGACGTCGCCGCTAGCTGCCTGGCGCAACGTTTCGTAATCTGCCAAGCGTTTGGATACCGCAGTGAGCTGATTGTCGAGCTCCTTCACCTGTCCTTGCTTGTCTGGCTCAGTCGCTAGCATATCGCGCTCGGCTTGCAGGGTATCTTGCTGGGCGCTGAGGCGGGCTTGGTAGCCAGCAAGGTCAAGCTCGGCAATCAGGAACCACGCCTGCTTGCGGTGAAAGGCGCGGAATAATTGCTGATAAAATTCCTCGCTGCGTCCTGAGAAGCCACGCCGCGTACCAGTATCGATTAGTAGCTTCGCAAACGGAGCGAGGTCGTCCACCGCAGTAATCTCGCGTACCGCCACACCATACTTGGTGGCCGCCTTGACGCAGCTGCGTGTCTTGGCATCGAAGCTTTTGAGTAGTGCTGCGTCGTCGTGATAGGGCGAGAGATCTTTGGCAAAGAACCAGCGCACGTAGCGCGCGTTGTGGTCGGTCTGCTGCGGGGGGATAGCGCGGAAGCCTACCTTCTCTAATTGTTGCAATGCCTTAGTCGAGCCTGCTACTTCGAGAAGTTGAGCGGGGTCACTTCCCTGCCGTAGGATGAGTGGCGGCTGAAGTCGAAGTAAAATACCTTTGTGTTTTTTGACATATTTCTTAAGTTCTGTCAATAACATACTGAGCACTGCTAGGTTTTCATAGTCCACGAGCGGTCCTTGCAAACATTCAAACTCGCTATAGCCCAAGGTGCGCCACTCATATAACACGGCAGTAGCCACCAAGTGATCATCCTCAGCAAACAACCCCAGATAATGTGGCTGCCAGCCCAGCTGTGCCACTCGCGTGGCATTGGCGGCTGATTGGACGAAGCTCCCTAGCGGATGCTGCGCCACAAATTGCTCGAGTGTGGATGGATCAATAGGTTTGAGCTGCATAATAATAGCGCTAGTATAGCATTTTTGAGTGGTAAGAGGAAGAGAGTGATGGTGATGAGTAACTCGCGATTGGTTATAACGAAGGTGCTTAGAGGGATAATACCTTGCATCAGACGCATCATTTCGTCAGAGTATACATGAATGTGTTTTCGCAACAATCATCAGTGAAAATCCGCTACAAAGTTGCTATACTAATGTTATGAAACATTTTTTACAGACTGAGGCATGGGAGGCCTTTCAACAAGCGCAGCAGCGTCATACGGTGCGGCGAGTAGACAAAGGGTGGCAGTATTATGGCATTATTGAGCACGGTCGGCTCAACCATCGGTTGTATGTACCCTATGGGCCCGAAGCAGATAATGATGCAGCCCAGGAAGCGGCACTCAAGGATATTATTGCTACTGGGCGGCAATATGGTGCAGACTTCGTGCGGGTCGATCCCCGAACGACGCGGCTTGAGCAGTTGCAAAATCTTGGCTTTCGCAAGGCGAAGAGCCTCCAACCAGATCGAACGATTATTAATGATGTAACGATGGATCACGATGCGATCCTGGCTAATGCCAAGCAAGCAGTACGTTACACGTGGCGCAAAAATCAGAAGGCAGGTGTGCGGTTCCATACCAGTTATGAATCAGCAGATATTGAGATCTTTCTTGATATGATTCACGATGTTGCCAAGCGTACTGGCATGCAGCCTCATAGTGATGCCTACTTTCGCCAAATGGCAGAAGTGCTCTTCCCGCGCAAGGCAGCTGGCCTGATGTATGCCACGCTAGAGGATAAGCCAGTTGCTAGCCTCATCTTCTTTAGTGATGGCACGACGATGGCTTATGCCCACGCGGCGTCCTACACCGCTCAGCGCAACCTCAGCCCAGCCACAGCACTAGTGGTATCTGCTCTCTTCTATGCGCACGATACCGGGCACAAATTCTTTGACTTTTATGGCATTGCGCCAGATGATGTGCCGAAGGATCACCCCTGGGCGGGCTTCACGCACTTTAAGAAGTCGTTTGGGGGTACGCCAGTGGACTATATCGGCACCTGGGAAAAACCTCTCCATCCACTGCGCTACCGGTTGTACCACCTCTACCAAGCGCTGTATCAGCACGTGCGTAGCCTGCGCCAGGCGTCATACCGCCGCTCGCATAAGTAGTGGTAGAGAGATCACATACAAGAAGACGCTCTAGTGGGGCGTCTTTTTTATTTCCCCTGCCCTACTCTACAGACGTGACTTCAGATGGATGATGATATGAGATCCATATGATGATGTGGGGCTATAGAGCTTGATAAAGTTCCACACATTATTCACGTGAAATGAGGATATGTATGATGAGTAATTGGGCTATCACTTCCCTGTTGCAATTTAATTTTGGTTGTCACTATGATAAACACAATTTATCTTTGATTTGCTATTCATATTTCCCTTTAGCATTGGATGAAGAGCGTTGATTAATGTAGCATGATGGTGTGTGGGCAGACATTTGCAGTACAAAGACTTCTGTTGTTTCTCTGGTAAGTCTGCCCATTCCCCATGCTCTACTGGGTGAGATAGTAAAATCGTAATTGCTTTAGTCACAGGCCGTCACACATCACACCTTCCACGTGAAAACTACACAGTGGGAAACTATCAGAACAAATGACTACTCGATAGTGACTAATCTGCAAAGCGAGACACTTATCATATCGTCGCAATCAGTCGCGTCTTAGCCTTATCACCAACCACTGTCACCCCTGCCATTGACTCGCCAAACGTGCTATACTAAGTAGCTGAAGCTGCACCAAAAAATCGGCCTGGCAGATGCTGCACACATATTTTCACGTGAAGCATCGTCCGCGTCGTTTTCGTGTGAAAAGTATCAATAATCTGTAAGGAAGTCACCGCCATGAAACTTGCCAAGACCTACAACCCTAACGAATACGAGCCAAATATCTACGCCATATGGGAGAGCGCTGGCGTGTTTCGGCCAAAAGGGGAGGGCACACCGTATAGCATTGTGATGCCGCCGCCCAATGCTAATGGCAACCTGCACGTCGGGCATGCGCTAGGCTCGGCCTTGCAAGATATCTTAGTGCGCTACCACCGGATGAAGGGCGATGATGCGGTGTTTATCCCTGGGGCAGACCATGCTGGCTTCGAGACGTGGGTGGTGTACGAGCGCGAGCTCGAGAAGCAGGGTAAGACGCGCTTCGATTACTCTCGTGATGAGCTATATACACAGGTGTGGAACTTTGTCGACCAGAAGCGGGGCGATATGGAGCTCCAGCTGCGCGCCCTTGGCGTTGGGGCCGACTGGGAAGATATGGTCTTTACGCTTGATCCTAAGGTGGTGGAGACGGTCTACGGTACCTTCAACAAGCTGTGGCAGGATGGGCTGATCTACCGCGGTGAGCGGATCGTCAACTACTGTACAAAACACCAGACCAGTTTTGCCGATATCGAGGTGGTGCACAAGACGGAGAAGTCTAAGCTGTGGCGTATTGCGTATCCACTACTCGATCATATTGGTGAAATTATCGTTGCTACGACACGGCCCGAGACGCTGCTGGGTGATACCGCCATCGCTGTCAATCCGGCAGATGAGCGCTACAAGAAATTGATCGGCACCAAGGCGCTGCTTCCATTGGTGGGGCGCGAGATCCCGATTATTGCTGACGAATATGTCGATGCGTCATATGGTACTGGTGCGGTTAAGATCACGCCGGCTCACGACCCAAATGATTTCGAGATGGGGCAGCGACATGGGCTGCCGGTGGAGCAGGTGATTGGTTTTGACGGGCGAATGACGAATGTTCCCGCACCATTTGATGGTCTCACCACGACGGAGGCACGCCAACGGGTACTGGAGGCGCTGGAGCGCGAAGAACTTCGTCGTGGCGAGGAAGAGCTGGAGCACTCGGTGGGGCATTGCTATAAGTGCGACACCGTCATTGAGCCGATGGTTAAGGAGCAATGGTTTATCTCAATGCGGCCATTGGCGGATGCAGCGATTGCTGCTATTGAGCGCGGTGATGTGACCTTTACTCCTGCTAACAAGGGCGAGGTGGTCATCAAATACCTGCGCGAGATCAAAGACTGGAATGTTAGTCGGCAGATCCCGTGGGGGATACCCATTCCGGCCTTCCAGAGTACGACCGACCCAAGCGATTGGATCTTCAACACAAACGTCAACGAAAAAGAAATAGTTGTAAATGGAACAACATATCGTCGGGAAGAAGATACGCTTGATACCTGGTTTAGCAGTGGGCAGTGGCCATTCATCACCACCGACTATTTGCAAGATGGACCGCTGGCGAAATTCTACCCCAACGCAGTAATGGAGACGGCGGGAGATATCCTCTTCTTCTGGGTGGCGCGGATGATGATGCTTGGCCTGTACTGCACGGGACAGGTGCCGTTCCGTCATGTGTATCTCCATGGGCTGGTGCTGGATGAGCATGGGCAGAAGATGAGCAAGAGTAAGGGTAATGTGATCAACCCAATGGAGGCAATCAGCCAGTATGGCTCAGACGCACTGCGCATGGGGATTATCGCTAGCCGCTCAGCCGCTCAGCCACAAGCCTTTAATACTGGCAAGGTTGTGGCAGCGCGCAATTTCTGTAATAAATTATGGAACATCGCTCGCTTCATTGAGGCGCAAGTGGGAGATACGCAACTGGTGCACGTGCCAGTGCCGCAATCGATGGCTGACCATTGGATCATCCGTCAGCTGAGCAGGGCAGGGGAAGCGATGGAACAGCAGATAGCGCAGTATCGTTTTGCCGAGGCGGCAGAGACACTTTACCACACAGTGTGGGATGACGTAGCCGATTGGTATATTGAGGCAGCTAAGGTGGAGCAGCACGCTGACATGCTGGTGTGGGTGCTTGATACGTGTCTGCGCTTGGCTCACCCATTTGCACCGTTTGTAACGGAGACGATTTGGCAAAGCCTAAGCTGGCATAACGACCTGCTGGCGGCAGCGCGATATCCGCAGGCTGAGGAATATAACGAGTTGCAGGCGGCTGAGTTTGGCCGGCTCAAGCGGCTCGTGACAGAAGCGCGCTATGTAACGAGTGAGTTGCCAGGTAATGAGCGCTATACGATGCTCTATATGGATGACGCGCTCGTAGCGGATAATGCCGAGCTGGTGCGGCGCCTGGCTGGCCTAGCGGCGGTGAAACATACTGATGTAGCACGAGGGCTGCGTCTGGCTGCCAGTGGCCGTGATGCTTGGCTCGACGTAAGCGACGAGACACTCTATGAGCACCAGACGAACCTCGAGAAGCGCTTAGTTGCAGCACGCAATGACGCCGCCAAGCTAGAGACACGCTTAGCAAACGAACGCTACACCAGCCAAGCACCCGCTCATTTGGTGGAGGAATCACGCCAGCAGCTGGCAAGCAAGCAGGCGTTGATCGAGCGGCTGGTGAAGGAATTGCAGGTGATCGAATAGCAGTACTGCAAATTTAATACCTTGTGCTAATAGAGGAGGCTACTGTCGATGTGAGATGGTAGCCTTTTTGATGAGTAGGGATAATGAAGTGTGTTGATTTAACCTCTTGCGTTCTCAATGACAAAAGGGTACTTAGTGGTAAGAAGGGAAGCGCGAACACAGATAAAGGGATTATTGTGATGACGAGCTATAGTAACCTGAAGCTGAAAAATCTCACCGCATCACTTGTTCTATTCGTACCATTCTTTTTCTGAGGTTTGTGGTGAGTGAGGCTTACGAAGAGTGTTCATCACATGGATTTATAAGCATACATATGCTGCGACAAACGGCTTTCATACCTCATTTAAGCGAGATGATAGGAGAAGAGAGTTAATGAAGAAAAGAAGGGTATTCCTATATCTACACGAAACATACTTGACAGATAAGAAACATCCTGCTACCATGAATATGAACAAAAATAGAACTAACGATAGTCACCAATACACACAATGAAACACAAACATCACACTACCTCATACAAAACTGTCCTCGCGCAGACGGCTGTGGCGGTCTTTAGCCTGGCGACTGCACTAGGGGTGTTCTTGCACGATGGGCAATTTGATAAGATGACCACTGCGCTTCTTACGCTCGAACCTGCCGTGCTGCGAAGCCGTGGATTACAAGGCTCGGCAGAGCCCGATAAGCTAATAACCGATCCACACGTCCATCCGCATCATACGTCGCTTGGGCATAAGGCGGCGCATCACGGGCAACACCACACGCCAGGCGTGCCACCGCGCGATGATGAATATAGATATCTGGCGCATAAGCAGCGGGGAACGCGTCACGCCTTTGATAATCAGTTCTTGCCGATTGTTGGTTAGTTATTGATGGTGATACGGATGACCAGCGGCAATCTGCTGCGCCCGGTAGAGTTGCTCGGCCAAGATGAGCCGCACCAGCTGATGTGGAAACACCAGGCGAGACAGCGACCACACCAGGTTAGCGCGCTCCATCACTGCCTCTGTCACACCGTATGCTCCACCAATGATAAGCACGAGTGATTTGCCTTGTGCCATTGGCTGATGTAGATTGCGCGAGAGGGCGGGAGAGTCAAGCATTGTACCGCGCTCGTCTAGTAGTACGACATATGTCTGGGGCGAAAGTGCTCGAAGAATCTGCTGCGACTCCTCACGGCGTGCCGCATCGTTACTATGCTGGCTAGCCGGGATGAGCTTCCATTGTAGCTGCCAGGCACGAGTCATCCGTTGCTCATAGCGTGCAATGCCATTGACTAGCCAGGGCTCGTGCCGCTTGCCAATGGCGATGATGGTGATCATGCGTTGGCGTCTTCACTACTGTTAGATACTGCTGCAGCAAGACGCTGGGCGGTGGTAGATAGGTGAGTATCGCTGGTGTCGGTTGGATAGCCATGATGGAGCTGTAGCACCTCGCGGTCATATAGCGGCACGAGATGAATATGAGCGTGCGGCACATCAAAACCCTCTACCACAACGCCGACCCGCTCAGGCTGGAGCGTCACCTCCATTGCGTGGGCAATCCGCTGTGCCACTGTCCAGAGGTGTTGATATACTTCAGTTGGGAGCGCCCACAGCGAATCAATCTGCTGCTTCGGTACGACCAGTACATGGCCATCACTTAGTGGGTTGATATCGAGGAAGGCTATTGTGTGCTCATCCTTATACACCGTATGGCTTGGTATTTCACCTTTGATAATCTTGGTAAAAATAGAATCCTGCATGACTTTAGTATACGCGAAGGTGGGGCAAGAGCTCAAGGATATCCGCTGCGCGATATTTTCGTTCGGCATCACATCTGTTATAATGAGAGCAGACCACGTGGAGAGGTGCAGGAGTGGTTGAACTGGCCGCTCTCGAAAAGCGGTAAGCCGCAAGGCTTCGAGGGTTCGAATCCCTCTCTCTCCGCCATATTTCTGATACTGGTAACCTGCAGGCTGATGATGCTTGTAGATTTTTTATTACGAAAAACATGTGATTACTTTCGTACGCTGTGCTTACACTCTTTCTGTTTTTGCAAACTCGGTCAAGAGTAATAAAAAGCGCACACCGCGATGGTGTGCGCATATGTTTGTGTGAGAAGAGAGCCAAGTAGTATTGGCTAGGTGGTCGAAGCACCGGTGTTGCTGCTATTAGTCGTCGTGTTGATGTTACCACCAGGGATGATAGTGTTGATGACAAAGTTCACCGCCGCATAGGCTAGCAGCGCCACCACAACACCGACCAGAGCGTACATAATAGTATTCTTCGCGCCCTGCACCTGTGATGAATTACCGCCAGAGACAACATAACGAATACCACCGAAGATGATCATAATGACCGCGATAGCACCAACGAGAAACAGCATGATGTTGCTCACCCGTGTGAAGATACCGGCGTCACCAAAGAGATCGGCTGGCTGGTCTTTGCCTCGTGAACGGCTGGCGCCGTCTGACACACCACCGATTGCAGCGCTGGGCGGTGCAGCAGCAATTATCCCACCCCCGATGAGGGCAAGAGCACTGATAGATAGTAGACATTTTTTTAGCATAATAAACTTAGCTCCTTTTATCTTGTAATTATACGATATGGCGTTTTTTTTGTCGAGAGGAAAAGGGCGAGATTTCTTGGCTTCATTCTCTTTGGTGACCTGCCTTTCTATCCTCGCGCCAGCATGGTGGCCCGAAAACGTGCTGCTATGATGATACCCTTGGCTTGAATATGGAGTTGGCATTAGCAACTCATGGGGTATACGCTATCAACAAGGAGGGGTACAACTAAATATACTGAAGCAAAGCATAATAAAATTGCACCTCACAAATGTCTAGCGCAATTGCCTGACCTATGCTACAATAGCCAGTGCACGTTGGTGCACAATCCGACACGCTGGAGGAGTACCCAAGTGGCTGAAGGGGACGGTTTGCTAAATCGTTAGTGTGGGGAGACCTGCAGCGGGAGTTCGAATCTCCCCTCCTCCGCCAGGATTGTTAGAGTTATTGGCTATCAGCTTGGTATGTATGACGAAAACAACCGAGTGGTATATAACTCAATAATGACAAGCTAAATGAGATGAATGCTGAGGTTGCTTAGCAATCTATAGTTTTAGCATAAAAGCAGCATAAAGGCTAGATGAATGAATCATTGTAGATATTACAATGATATTTTTATTTGTGTGGATCTTGGTGGAATAAGTGGTGTATTCAATACATGCGAAGTATCAAATATGTCAAGAGCTCTATCTGGGGTATGATCTATATATGTACGGTACAAGCGTACGACTGGCAAGAGAGGCGAAGTATAAGTGTTGCGCGAGGCGTACACCACAGGATTGCGTAGTTATGCGGGTTATGGTTAATTGACCAGTGCGGCCATTATGATAGAATAGTCTTTGTAACGTAAATCTAACGCCAACCGACAAGGGGAGGAAAGAGCAGTGAAGATTAGACGTCAAAAACGTGGGATCGTCATGCGTATCGCATCGGTTGTGGCTGTGAGTGGGCTCGCTATAGGCGGGCTTTTTTATGGCCTCAATTCGGTGAACGCAGCCGGTCTGAATAAAAACTATAATTATATCAAGGCAAATTACGCTGTGCCGAACGCCAACGTCGCCTGGGTGTCGCCCAACGGGGATGACAACAAGGGTAACGGAAGCGAGTCAGCACCGTACAAGAGCTTTGGCCGTGCCGTGACGAAGATCGGCGACGGCGGAACAGTGGTGGCAAAGAGTGGTATCTACCGTGAGCCACACTTCTTTGTGACGAAGAAGAATGTCACCATGCAGGCAGCACCGAACGCTGAGGTGTGGCTGAAGGGTAGCGACGTCGTGACCAACTGGTCGCGCGAAGGCAATACGTGGAAGGCCACTGGCAACTTCCAGAACTTCTGCCATGTCTGTACGACCAACATCAAGCCAGAAGTCGAGGGCATGGCTGCCTACCCAGAGCAGGTCTTTATTAACGACAAGCCACTGACGCAGGTCGGGAGCAAGGCTGAGGTCGGCCCAGGCAAGTTCTATGTGGAGGATGCCACCCAGACAACGCGTAGTGGTGGACACTTCAACCCAGGTCGGCAAGACACCGTCAGTTACTACCTAGGTTCTGACCCAACGGCTGGCACAACAGAGATCTCGCAGCGCACCCGTGCCTTTACCACAACAGGCGAGAACTTCAAGCTACAGGGTATTAACATTTCGCAATATGCACCAAACCAAACCTGGGGCTTTAAAGACCCACAGCTGGATGACAAAGCTGGGCCAATCGCCATCTCCATCAACGGGAAGAACTCGCTGGTGCAAGATGTAATCGTGGCGCAGAACTCGAACTCGGGGCTATTCCTCGACAAAGCATCGGGCAGTGTGGTGAAGAACAGCCAATTCCTCGATAACGGGGGTAATGGTGCTGGCGCAAACCGCATCGAGAATGCTGTGTTTGAAAACAACACCTTTAGCAACAACAACGCCGCTGGTTTTGAAACCAATGGTAGCTACTGTACTTCATGGTGCGGTATGGCCGATGTGAAGGTGACTCACGCCGAAAACTTCACCTTCCGCAATAATGTGGTGGACTACTCGAAGTCTGGCTCGACCAACTCCGACATCGCTGTGGCCAAGCGTCACCAGCTGCCAGGCTTCTGGTGTGACGAAGGGTGTATCAACACCAACATCGTCAACAACTACTTTACTAACGTGCAGATGGCGATCTTCTATGAGGTATCACACACTGGTATCATCGCCTCGAACATTATTGAGGGTTCAGGTTCTGGTATCTTAGTATCGGGTAGTAGCAAGACGAAGATCTACAACAACTCTATCTCACGCACCGCCTACCCAATCCGCATCCGTGAGGATACCCGTAGCAAGGGTTGTAATGCCTACCAAGGTAGCACCTGTACTGCACCGGAGAGCTGGTCGCAAGCCAAGGGTCTGAGCTGGGACACGACGGGTACAGAGATGTACAACAACATCATCTCGTCACGTGCCGCAACTGCTAAGGATGGCGACAGCCCATACTGGGCATACGGTGTCCGCACCAAGGGTGGTGCCAACATTGGCGGGCCAAAGGTTGGTACAAACGAGATGTTTGCTGGCCTAGACTACAACGTCTACTACCGCAACGATACCAATGTCGACAAGACCGTCTTTACCTGGGACTTGGCTCAGACCGACACACCGATCGACGTCCTCTTTAGCAAGACATCCGACATTGCCAAGGATGGCCGGGTCAGCAAGGCGATTGACGGCCTGGAGCGCAACTCGCTCGACCAAACTGGCTCACGCAGCGCCAACCCATTCTTCACCAGCGAAGCTGCGAACAACAACGACTACAACAAGAGTAACTACACCATCAAGGCTGGAAGCCCAGCTGCCAACAGTGGTAAGGAATTGCCTGCCGATGTTGCGAAGGCAATCGACCCAAGTGGCGCAACTGTGAAGGCTGGCACCAAGGTGAACCGCGGTGCATTGGTCAATGCCAACATGACTGGTGGCGAGCCAAACGTCAGCAGCAAGAGTAGTAGTACTCCACAACAAAATAACGCCAACGGCGCAACCACCAACGGGCAAGCAAACCCAAAAGCGCCGGGCATGGGCAGCGCCAGTAAAGCTGACACTGCTCATGCAGCCCAAACTGCTGAGGCCGACACCAAGAGCGACAACAGCACTGTAGCGGTCCCAGACGCCCGCCTCAAGGAGGCGATCAACAAGCGCCTGTCTGAGACCCTTGGCGCACGCCGCAGTGCCTCACAGGACGTAACAGCGGGTGAGATGCAAAAGCTGACTGGCTTGTCGCTCATCCTGCCAGGCGATGCAGCGGACGACCGCAAAGCTGCCGACCTAACTGGCCTTGAGGCAGCAACGAACCTCGACTGGCTGGCAATTGATGGCAACAAGGTGAAGAGCCTTGCACCGCTCGCCAAGCTAACCAAGCTGACTTCGTTGACCGCTCATTCTAACCAGATTGAGTCGCTCGATCCAATTGCTGGCCTGGCAAACCTCAAGCTTGTGATGGTCTCGGGCAACCCAATTGCCTCGACCAAGCCACTTGCTAAGCTTGCACAGCTCAAGCGAGTTGCTCTCTCGGGCAAAGATGGCTTCGTGCTAGACGTTGCCGACGTCGCAGCCAGCAAGGGTAGCCTGGAGTCACTCTCGCTCTACGACTACAGCCGCAAGACCACGCTAGCCAACGGCAGCCAACTGGCGACATTTGGCAGCCTCAAGAAGCTTCGCCTCACAGGCGTTAAGCCAAGTGCTGCCGACAGCGCTGCAATTGGCTCACTCAAACTCGAAAAGCGCCGCATAGACTAGGTTCCTCCCCATCAGCCAAGTCTGGTAGCGTATACAAAAGGCCGAGCAGAAATGCTCGGCTTTTTGGTGTGAAAAAGAGTGCACGTCGAGCTGCTGGCGCGCTCTATCGTAGGCAATATTTTATACCCATGGCTGCTATAAATCATGCTATGAGGAGGTGTCTCTAGTTATTCTACAGAAGCAAATGCGAGAGAAGCGATATGAGAATAGCTGAGATTTTGAGCCATAGGTATGGTGGGTCCGTAATACTGCAAGGGCAAGAATTAAAACGAGACGTGGGTCTAGTATCTCTAGGTATTTGCCAAATATGTATTCTATTCTTGTGTAATAAAAAACTCAGCATGCAACAACATACTGAGTTAGTATTCTCTATGGTACACTCGGCGCGATTCGAACGCACGACCTTTGGCTCCGCAAGCCAACGCTCTATCCAGCTGAGCTACGAGTGCATACCTGGGAAACAAATGTTGCCCAGACCAAACTATAAGGTGCACTGGATGATCCAGATCGTTTATTATTGTAGCACAGAGGTGCGCCGAGGGCAAGACGCCGCGGCCAAAACTACTACTGCAGCCGCAGGTAAATAATCAACCGCTCAAGCAAATCGGGCTTGCGCTCGCTCATTGGGAGGTGAGAGGCGATGAGATCAACCAGCTGCTCGCCTACATCCTCGGGGAAGTACATGACGATAGGCATAGCGAAGCGTTTGCGTGGGATGAGTGTAATCCAGTTTTGCGTGGGTTTGGCAGTAACACTAAAGGAGCGAAAGGTGTCGTATGAGTAGGTACGCTGGCCTACCACCACCTCGGCGTGGCTAGCGCTATAATTCAGCAAGGCGGCTGGCCGCTGCAGCGAGACGATCAACGCCACCGCCATGATGGGGATGAGCAGCGCAAAGGTGTAGGACTTAAACAAAAAGATCGAAATTGCGAAGAGCACCACCACAACCACACCAAAGATCACATACCAGCCACGGGGGCGAGTGGTGTCATTTACCTCACGCTCTTGCCAGATAAGGAGCGGCTCGGTGGGGTCGGGGAAGGGCGAAACCTGCGACGAATTGCTATTGGCTTCACTTGGCCCACGGCGAATTTCGAGCGGTGGGTTGGGCTCATCAGTAGCCTGAGTCTCAGCACGAGTGGTGCGCGATGGGTCGGTGGCATCTGAGGATGATGACTGATCGAACTGCGATGGCTGCATATGTTTAGTATAGCATAGAGTAGAACTCAGGGCATACTCCATCGGATAAGAATAGTAGAAAAGGAAAATAAAAAAGATGAAGATAAGCTTGTGAGTCTGGGCTATGTAGTGACTTGATTAAATAGAAAAATAAAAACACCCTCGTCAACACACCTGCTACCGAGGGTTCGAGTAAGCATGAGATGGCGGAGAGAGTGGGATTCGAACCCACGGTAGGGGGTGCCTACGCCGGTTTTCAAGACCGGTACCTTCAACCACTCGGTCATCTCTCCAGTCTCGTTTATTATAGCATGAGATGAGGCAGGGCAAAAGATGAGGGTTGTTTTCATCGATATACTACGGAAAGGCTACCGCCAAAATGGCCTGTTATCCAAACGGTTGATGAGCCACTACCACAGCAATAACCTGCCGTGCACCGGCAGTGCGGAGGCAGCGTGCGGCATAGCGAATCGTTGCTCCCGTTGTAGAAATATCATCAATAAGGCAATAGGTAACCTCTGATGAAAGCGCGTGTGGGCAGGCGAATGCTTGGCGAGCTTGCCGCTGGCGCTGGGTGCGGCTACTCCCCAGCTGCACACTGTGCTGAGCACGCGTGAGAACTGGCTGACAGGGTAGGCCACGCAGCCGGGCAAAGGCTTGGGCTAGCAACCGGCAGTGGTCATAGCCTCGCTGGCGCTGGTGAGCCGGAATGGTTGGGATAGGCACAATGATGGTACTCGCTGGCAGTGGTGGTGTGACGGCATCGAGCAAGTCTGCCAGGGTGTGCTGAGCCGCTTGGGCGCGCTCAAACTTATAGCGGTCGATCAGTCGCTCTAGCGCACCCTCACGCTGCAGGGCACACCACGCGGCCGCATAGGGCAGGGCGCAGGTTTGGCACTGGCCAGACAGAGTAGGTTGGCCGCACTCGAGGCAGCGGTAGAGCGGATCGCGAATGATGTCGTTTTTATAATTATCACAGAGCAGTGTCCCAACGATGTTGCAACCACAACAGGTATGCGGAGCGAGAAGGTTGGCAAGGTAGGTCGGTATTGTGATTTTTACACTCATGAGGCCTCTCTGGTTGATTATACGCCATCGATTAGCTATAATAAATCCAGACTGTTGTCGAAATGGTAATTGTGAATTAGCAAAAGAAAGTATGTGGAGGAAACTATGGCCCGGAGTCAAGATGATGATCTTTTGATCGGTGATGAGCTTGCGGCAGCATTTTTGGAGGGTGATGACTCACTTGCACCAGCTGCACCAACTCACCAGCCGATGAATCATACCCAAGCAAACCCGATGCCTGCCCAGAACCAGCAGAGCCAAACTTCGCCATGGGGCGAAGAGTCTGCCCAGAGCGAGGAAGACTACACTGGTCAACTGGCAGTCGATGTGTACGAGACCGAGACGCAGCTCGTGGTAAAGGCTCGCACCGCTGGAGTGAACCGCGAGGAGCTGGATGTGAAGATTAATGACGGGCTCTTGACGATCGTTGGTACGCTAAGCAGTGGCGACGACACTGTAGCCACCAAATGGCACAACCAAGAGTGCTACTGGGGCGAATTTAGCCGTACGCTGGAGCTGCCCGTGACAGTACGCGAAGATGAGACGACTGCTGTGCTGAAGGATGGCGTGCTGACCATCACCTTTGAGAAGGTCAAGCAAGAGCAGGCCAAGAAAATCCCGATCCTCTAGGAAAAGGGAATATAGATTTTGAGATAATGACCCCGCCGATGCGGGGTTGTTTCGTGTCGTGGATAGTTAGGAATAAGATCTTTCATGGTATTCTTGTCTTATATATTCTTTATTTCGTTTAGTAGAGTGTGAATATTACTAACCTAGGGCTAGTAGACGGCACTCTAAGAGGTTAGCGCTGTAGTAATCGGAGGAGAGTAATAGTTCAGTAAGACAAGAAGACACTAAAAACACCGCTATAATAGAGTCAATGGCTTGTTACGAGGGGTTCTGAGCTAGACTAGAGGAATGCAGGTGGAATTTCTTAGCTAGAGTAGAATAGTATGGCTAGTGCTACGCAAAAACGGCTAATATTAGACATCTCTGCAGTAAGAAGAGACAAGATTTCTTGCACGAGCGTCAACAAGCATATTCCTAACGAAAGTACCACCCTGCGAGAGGGTGGTATAAGAGAACCAATGAAGAAAGGTGGTTGTGTTATTGCCCTTGGTTGGCACCGATATTGACGACGACGAAGTTGACGAGCGCGTAGGCGATGATCGCAACGACAAGACCAACGATGGCGTACATGATGGTGTTCTTAGCGCCAGTAACGGCATTTGAGTCACCATTTGATACGGTATAGCGCACACCGCCGATGACGATCATGATAACAGCGACTGCACCAACGATGAAGAGGATCACGTTGACGACAGTTTGAAAGATACCAGTGCCTTCAGTACAGCCTTCTTTTTCGCTACCAAAGAGACAACTTACTTGGTCGTTCCCCTTAGCAGAGCCAACTCCCTTCCTGAGGCCAAGACCGTTGTCGGATGCAGCTGCTGCGCCAACGTGTGGTGCTACCAGCCCAGCAACACCTGCAGCCAGCATTGGCACGGCGAGGAGTGTAAGCATAGCTTTTTTGATATTGATTTTCATTGTCATATCCTTTCTATTGGCGTTAGTACCATCTTGTACTACCTGTACTATCTATATATACCAAAAAATTGCCAAAATGTTAAGAGCTAACGGAGAAAATTACCGAAAAAGAGCCTATTTTATTGCAGAATGCAAGCGAAGTAGGTGATAGTGGTGGTTAAACGTAATTATATTGAGCGGTTGGGGTGGATTGGCCGCCACCACTACCAAGAAGATTTGAGACAACAAAGTTAACAATCGCATAGGCAAGGATAGCCACAACTAAGCCAGCAACTGCATAGAGAATAGTGTTCTTTGCGCTTTGTATACCATTTGAGTCACCATTTGACGTGGTGTAGCGAATACCACCAACGACGATCATAATGACAGCAATAGCACCAAGCGCATAGAGCATAATATTAACAATATTCGTGATAGCAGTACCAATATTAAAGTTATTAACAGTACCACCAGCATTATCAATACCTTTTTTTACTTGGTCTTGTGCGCTAACACCTACTGCAAAAGTTTGTAGTGATTGACTGGAAGGTAGAGCATTAACAGAAGGGGCGACCATACCAGCGATAACGACGGAGCAGATACCTGTACCAAGAACTAGTTTTTTAATAATGTTCATCTTATATCTCCTTTATTTTATTGATAGATTATCAGTAACCCAGTTGACGATGGTATACGAAAGAATGGCGATAACGATACCTGCTACTGCGTAGAGAATGGTATTACGAGCAGCTTTGACTGCTTGTGGGTCTCCACCAGCTAATGTGAAGCGAAAGCCAGCATAGACAATCATGATGATAGAGACACCACCAAGAATCATGAGTGCAGTATTAATGCCACTTTTAATAACTGACTCTGGATTGGGAATGCCGGTGCCGCTTGAGGTAACTGACGCACAACCGCTCTCGCCATAGTCGCTTGCTTTTTGGCATGCGCTGTCTTTTTCGAGGCCACTATTGAGTTCTACTTTTGCATAGGCAGTGGATGTAGTCGCGATGATAGGAAGCAATAAGATGATGCCGATACCAATTGAGCTAATACAACGTGATAAGAAAAACTTCATGAGGGAAGCACTCCATTCATAACGGTGTTTGTAATGACAAACGCAAATAACACAATAGCAAGACCGACAATTGCACCTAGTAATGTGTTTTTTGCACGGGTAACCTGGCCCGGGTCATCTTGAGACATGGTGTACATAAAGCCCGCTACAACTATGACGATGACAGCGATAACACCAGCCCAAAGGTAGGCAGTGTTAAGGAGGTTTTTAACGATGTCAGTGTTATGAGCAGTACTATGATAGCCTATCTCATTTGCATGAATTTCTATAGTTGAGAGAAAGCGCCACATTATAAGATCCCCGCTATTGTATTAACAACCATCGCTGCCGTTATTGCAATGACAAGGCCAATAAGAGCATCCCGAACCGTATTTTTCGCGCGAACCATTGCGTCAGGGCTGCCTGTGCTGACCATATACATGTAGCCGCCCTTGATAATGAACCCGACAGCAATATATGCAACAATGACCATTGTTGCCTGGAGGACATTAAGGGCAATCGTTAGTAGGATAGTTTGCGTTTCTAAATCGCTCCGAATTGTTTTACAATCATCTTGTTTTTGTAGTCCACGATACCATGCGGGCATACCAAGGAAATTTGGTGGTGAACAGGGCGCATCAGCATGAACAGGTGTAGCTGGTGCCAGAATAGAAAGGACAGCAATGACACTAATACCATAGACGAGTAAACGACGGATCATTTGATGATACCTCCTGGCACAAGGAAGTTGAGCGCAATGCTCATGACAGCATAAGCAAGCACCCCAATAACGACATTTGTTATAATAGTCTTTGCCTTAGCGGTCTTATTCGCATCGCCGCTGGCTGTCGAATAAAGAATACCAGCATAAATAAGTGTGCCAACTGCTGCAATACCAACGCCAATATTGAGGATGCGAAGAATAGCGATGAGTAAATTTGCAATGTTCATCTCACCTGCGCCGTCGTTGTCTGCTGTGTTGCAGCTCACGTTGTGAAATTTCAGTACACCACAACCATTATCGCCAGTTTGACACTCTGCTTTGTTTTTGTTAGCCTCAACAGTACAATCAACCTTATTATTGTCTGTCGCCATTACTCTTGCTGGCACGACAACGCTGCCGGCAAAAATTGCCAGCACTGCACTAAAGCCCAAGACTAATCGCTTATATTTCATCATACTATTCCTACGCTGTAGTGTATACGATATGAGCGGTGTTGTAAAGACTGGGGTGGGGTGCGAACAGAGTAGGAGTGAAGGACTGGGTGGTGGTATTGGTATCGTGGCGTATAAAACTTGGACTGCAAGGTCGATATTTCCTGAGTTAGGTTGCTTTTGCTGCTGGGCTGCTTTGCGAGAGATGAAATAAATAGTGATAGTTTTTAGCTCTGTACAGGGGTAGGACTATTCGCCAATAGTAGCCTGTATAATGCTAGAAGGGGTTGCGCAATAGATACGGCTTGACATGCAGGCAGCAAAAACTTGACCACTGTGCGATATTATGCTAATGTCGAACAAGACATGAACAGAGCGTGGCGAGTGGTTGCGCGGGCGAGGGGTTGTCTGCGGCAATATACGGGGTGGCTGGCACTACTTGTGACGGCACTATTCTGGCTCGCGCTTGCTACCCCTGCACCAGTGTATGCTGCCGAGACGGCGCAGCGCCAGGGCGAGAACCTCGTCTTTCGTCATAATACCTTCAAGCCACACCGGGCCAGCGACAAAGATCTGACCGCTCGTGGCTTACCTGCTGGTGTGCACTTCTATGAGTATAAGCCGACAACCAACCGGCGCCAGACCATCATCTTCCCGGCTGGTAGTGACCCACTGCGTGCCAAGGAGGCGACGTATGTGGAATATATCTTTGTTGAGCCAGATACATACAACAAGATGGATGACGCCATCGCTATCTCTGTTTCGGGGCAGCAGGAGGCCACGCCGCAAAATAACGGTGGCCAAAACAACCAGAATAACCAAAATAACGGTGGTCAAGCTGGGCAAAACGCTGGTAATAATCAGAACAACGCCAATGGCCAAAATGGTGGAAATAACGGCCAAGCGGCAAATAATAACAATAACAACCAGCCTCAAGACAAACCCGCCGAGCAAGCAGATAAAGACGATGGCGCGACGACCAGTTGTAGTGGCACAGCGCTGGGTAGTATTGGCTGGATTGTCTGCCCGGTGAGCAACTTCATGGCGTGGATCACTGACCAGCTCTACCAGCAGGTGGCGCAGTACTTGGCGGTGCAGCCACTCCAATCTGGTAGTGATGGCACACTCTTTCGCTTTTGGGCGATCATGCGCGACTTGGCCAACATCGCCTTTATTATCGTCTCACTCATTGTCATTTATTCGCAAATTACCAGTGTTGGTATTAGCAATTATGGCATCAAGAAGATGTTTCCGCGCCTTGTCGTGTCGATTATCGTCGTTAATATGTCGTTTTGGCTATGTGCGGCAGCGATTGATATTTCGAACATACTGGGTTTTCAGCTACAGCAGCTGTTTGTCAATATTGCCTCGACGGTTAATGGGGCGGATTATAATACGCTTAACAAAATTACGTGGCCTAATGTCATGAGTGCTCTGCTGACAGGTAGCGCTGGTGCAGTGGGTGCGGTGGTGGGAGTGAGTGCACTGGTTGGTGCGACCGATGGGGCATTGGCAATGGCTATTCCGCTGCTGGTGGGTGTCCTGCTGGCGGTCATCATCGCTGCGGTGATTATTGCGGCGCGTCAGGCGCTCATCACTATTCTTGTTATCATCTCGCCCTTTGCCTTCTTGTTACATGTGCTGCCCAGTACAGAGAAGTATTTTGATAAGTGGAAGGATCTCTTTATGACGATGATGCTGATGTTTCCGCTGATGTCGATATTGTTTGGTGGGTCGCGCCTGGCAGGAGTGGCTATCCTGACCAATGGTAAGGACGCGAATAATCTCAACCTGATCATCCTCGGCCTGGCAGTGCAGGTGGTGCCACTGGTGCTAACGCCCTTTGTGGTGCGAATGAGCGGCTCGCTGCTAGGGCGGCTGGGTGCGATTATGAATGATCCACGGCGTGGCATTGTCGATCGGACGCGAACCTGGGCGCAGCAGCGGGCAGACCTGCGCAAGTCGCGCGTGCTGGCTGGTGATGCGCAGCGCAACTGGCTGGGTAATGCAGCGCGGCGCCGGGCGCTTAAAAAGCGCGCTATTCAGCAGCGAACCGATGCTTATACGAAGCGCTTTGAAACAATGGCCGACTTATCGGCGGTAGGGCGGAGTAACGATGAATATAACCGCTACACCGACTTGCGCGGCAAGGAGGGAGCAGCGCGGCGCGACCGAGCCTGGAACGTGCGCCTCTTGCATGATGATGAGCTTAAGCAGCGAGCGCTTAATACTCAGCTCACCTCTGATGAAGCCAAGAATGCTGCCCACAAGCTGGATACGCTCTATGATGAGCTGAAGCTTGGCGGTGAGGTGCCAGCTGGCTTGAGCCATGGTCTGGGGCGGCGCGCCTATGCGGCAGCCGAAGTGGGTGCGCTAACGGAGATCCGCAGTGCAATGGCACAGCGTGAAGTGCGGGCGAAGATCGACCGTGAGCTCCTCGCCGATGGGGCAGTGGCCAATGCCGATGGTGTGGTGCTGCGCGATGGCGATGGCGTTGCTCTGCGCCGCCGGATGGTTGATGGCCAAACGCTGCAAGACTACGCCACAGGGGTAGGGCATAAGAACTTGATGGTAGCAGGCCAGACGGCGCGGCTGCGCAAGGAGTTTGGTGAGCATGTTGCGGCCGAAGACCAGCTGATGCGCCACTTTAAGCTCAATAGTAGCCAATGGCAAGCTATGGCTGCTACGGGCGATACCGCCATCACCCTCACTGATGCCAGTGGCAACCAGCACACGTTCCGGGCAGATAATGAGTACGTTAAGGAGGCGGCTATCGAGCACCAGTTCCGCGCCGGCTCGGCTGGCCAAAAGCGTGAGATTATCCGCGAGACTGGCCGCGAGATCGAATACATGGCAGACGACGGCACAGTGCAGGTGCGTCAGGGGTACAACTACGATGCTCGCGCGACTGTCTCGGCCGAGGCGGTGGCCTCTGGGGTGGCGAGTGCGGTGCCGTTTGTTAATGACGTGACATATGATGCGATCTTGCGCGGCGAATACAACGGCGCAGCTGCTGAGAAGATGCACTCGCTGCGTCAGGTCTTTGAGGGGCGGCTCAAGGCAGAGAACTTCGCGGGGGCAAATGATGGCGCGCTAGAGCTGATCTATAGCATCCCCGACTTGCCCGACTACCAGCAGATCAAGGACTCGTACCTTCGCACTCTTTCGCCTGAGAAGCGGGCTGCCATCGAGCCGACCTTCGACCAAGCCTATGCTGAGCGCCACCAAGCCCTTCGTCATGATGCTTACCGCATTCTCAACACTCCAGAGCTCCGCCGCAACACCAATGCCGCCAACCGTGCTGTGTATGAGCGATATGCGGAGCGGCCACAGGGGTAGTATAATAAATAGCAGAGGAATACTAGCGCGCAGTGTCTGCTTTTGCCACTGCTTTTTTGTACGATCTTCGAGACAGTCGGCCTGCCAGTGGTGCTGCCACAACAACTCCCCCAAAGCCAGCCGCTACTGCTTTTGCTGCGTTGCTTTGCTGGGTTGCAAGCCTCTCTTCGCGCGATGGCTGTGCGCCCAGACCAGCTACGTCTGAGGGGTCAACGACGGCAGTGTCATCGGTTGTTTCGATGAAGACTTTTGGAGGAGTAAGGTGGTTAATGTCACCCGGATATTCGCAAATTACCAAGCAGCCCATGTATGAGGCAGCGAGTGATGCAGCTCCACCCAGTATCAATGCCATGCCACCCATTTCGCAGGCAACATCAAGTCGTGACAATCGGTGGCTTCTCTGCTCGAAATGCTTAGCACGAGCCCCATGGATCGCCCTTTGGGTTGCCTCATCCATAGCTGCTTCGTCTGGGCTAGAGCCGCTGGTCGATAGCTCGGCTGGCGTCTGCGAGTAGGATTCAGTCATTGCTGGAGTAGGGAAGACCGCTGTTGGGTTGCTTTTGCTATCGGTAGAGTCAAGACGTGATGTTATAAAGGACGGCAGTTCAGTTGCAAGACTGGTTGATGACTTTGGCAGTATGGCGGGTGGTTGGTTTCTCATGACCGAGGTCGATTCCTTGTGTTTGTCAGAAATTATTGTGAATGATAGTTTGATCATACAAACTAATGACATAGTTTGTCAAGCCAATATAATCTGCGGCCTCTAACCATCACCCCCCTATCATTTTCGTCTGGGTGAGGTGTGGTGGGCCCAATACAGAATCTAATACTCTTATCCTCCACACCCAAAACCCACCGACCAAGCGGTGGGTTATGAGGCACGAAACAGAAGTAATGTGCCAGTTTTTTGTTGCAATAGACTAGCACGCTGTGCTGCTACTTGCGGGTAAAGATCTCGCGCAGGCTGAGTTTGCGGCTGTACTCGAGCGCGCCAAAGCGGAAGAGGCGCACGCCCATCATGATGGCGATGACGGCACAGACAGCCAAGATGCTAATGCTGATGGCGGCGTCTGTCGCACTGAGGTTGCCAATCGCATTGCGCAGCATGAGTGGGATGGGCGAGGTGAGTGGGAAGTAGGTGATGATCTTGCTTGGCAGCGCGTCTGGTGTGGAGACGAGCATGGCGGCGGCATAGAGCGGCGCAAAGAGCAGGATCATGATGGTGGCAAAGAAGCTCCCCGCTTCCTTAGCGGTTGGCACAGCAGCGCCGATTGCCACCAGCATACCGGTGAAGAAGAGGAAGCTTGCGGCAAAGGCAAGGAAGCCTATCCCAATCCGCACGGGGTCGACTGCAATGTGTGAGAGGTCGACATCGGGCAACTGCAGCTGATCTTTGAAGAAGAGATAAGCAACAAGCACTGGCAAAATAACGAGCAACCCTTGGATAAACGCCAGGACGATGAGCGAGATAATCTTGCCGATGATGAGTGTGCGAGCGTGCACCGTAGTGAGGATCATCTCGATGACGCGGTTTTCCTTTTCCTCTGTTGTGCTGGTGAGCATTTGGTTGCCAAAGAAGCTAATGAGGAAGTAGAACAGCACCAAGAAAACCCCCGGTAGGATCATCTCGTTGATGGCGTTGTATTCTTTGCCATTTTTGTAGACGGTATTCTTGGTATTGACCTTGTCTTGGATAACCATGCGCACTGCTGGGCTGACCTCTGATTGGACAGAGTTAGAGAGTAGACTGGTGGCGATGCCGCTGTAGCGGCCGTTGTCGAAGAGTCCCACGTCTTTGCCATAGACTTCCACCCGTTCTTTGGCGATGTCTTTCGGGTAGTAGATGTAGGCATCGAGCGTACCTTCTTGGACCCGCTTGATGGTAGCATCTTTGTCCGTGGCAGCGACAGGCTGGGCTTTGGTGGCGGCGAGCAGCTCTGGCTTGACGAGCTTGGACTCATCTGTGACGGCAAAGCTAAAGGACTGCTTCTCGAGATTCTTAGCAGCATCGGCCGAGGCTTTATTAGAGAGGAAGATAACCCCAAAAAGCACGGCAAACACCAGCGGGAAGCTGATTGCCGCAAGCCAAAACGACTTCTTCTTGAGCGAACGGATGATCTCGAAGCGGATGACGGTAGATAAATTATGCATATTAGTTGTCCTCCTTGCTGGGCTGGCTATAGACCTGGATGAAGATATCGTCGAGCGATTTGCCGCCAAACTGCGTGCGTACCTCGTCTATTGTGCCGTAGGCATGAGCCACGCCATCTTTGAGCAGCAAGATGCGGTCGCATAAGCGCTCAACTTCGTCCATCTGGTGGGTGATCATCACGACTGTGGCTCCCTTGGCTTGGTGCTCCTCAATGATCTCCATCAGCAAGCGCCGGTTGACCGGGTCGAAGCCCTTGGTGGGCTCATCGAGAATGATAAGCTCTGGGTCGTTGATGATGGTGATGCCGAGCTGAACCTTTTGCTGCTGGCCACCACTGAGCTTGTCCAGGCGGGTCTTGGCTTTGTCGGCCAGGCCAACTCGCTCAAGAAAGGCGAGTGACTTGCTGCGTGCCTCGCTGCGGCTGAGGCCCTTGAGCTGGCCAAAGTAGATCATCGTGTCGATGACGCTCTCCTTCTTGTAGAGGCCGCGCTCCTCTGGCAGGTAGCCAAGCTTGACGTCGCCCGAGACGGAGTATGGCGTGCCATCAATGAGCAGCTTGCCACCGGTTGGTTGATAAATACCGAGGAGTGAGCGGATCGTGGTGGTCTTGCCCGAGCCGTTGCTCCCCAAAAACCCAAACGTCTCGCCGCGCTTGACCTCAAAACTGAGATCGTCGATGACGCTGGTCTTGCCAAATTTCATCGAAAAATGGCTGACGGTGATGATAGAATCTGTTGCTTCCATAACAATATCATATCATATCGAGGTGCGATGTAAAGAGGAGCGATATAGCATCAAAAAACATAGCCCACCAACCATGCTCAAACTGAACCGGATTAATCGCTCAATCCGAGAGTGCAATAAATAGCACTACGATCAGATTGAAGCATGGTTCAGTGAACTATGTTTGGTGGGCTGGAAGCCCTTAATCTTCGATGTCTCCGGCGCACATAGAGATGACGATCAGCATCAGAATGATGCCGCCTATTCCAAGTCCGTGGACAAGAACGTCTTCCATCCTTCTCACCTCCTCTCTCAGAAAGTGAGCTCGAAGCAAAGGGCAACTCTTGCCCTTGTAACCAAACTTCGAGCAAAAGTTAATATATATATCAATATATGAATAGCGTGTCAAATTTCGCTAGCCCGAGAAATGTAAAACCTTACTATTCCTCACGCTCGCCTCTCCCACACTCCCTCCGATGGAACACTATAAGGGTCGATATTTCCCAAATATCGACCTCTTGCGCTGGGCTGAAAACTCGTTATTACAACGAGTTTTCACACTCCATCGAATGAAGTGGTGGGGAGGGCGAGCTAACGGGGGAAGACGAGGCTATTATGATACCTTTTTTGTTGCTGAGTTTAGCTTCCGATATTCAATACGAGAGTAATGTGACATTCACGTCGCATTTTGCACCATGCTACAATACTCCTATGAAACTGAAACGACTGATGATGCCGCTGCCGTATCGACGTTTGGTGATTGCATTTGTGGCGGGGTTTTGTGTGATGGTGTTTGAGCTGGTGGCGGCGCGGGTGATGTCGCCAGTAGTGGGGGCGTCGACGTATGTGTGGGCGAGCATTATTGGTGTCATTATTGCGGCGATGAGCCTGGGTTACTGGCTAGGTGGCGTGCTGGCCGATACGCGCTCGCGCGATGGCGATGTGGCGTGGCTGCTGCTTGGCGCGGCGCTGCTGATGCTAACGGAGCTATGCCAATACCACGATATATTGCAGTGGGTAGCCCAGCTACCGATCGATATTCGCCTGCAAGCTACAGTGGCGGCGAGCCTACTTTTTGCTCCGACCAGCCTGGTGCTGGGAGCAGTGAATCCCTACCTGGTGGAGCGGCAGACTGAGACGCTGGCGCGAACGGGGCGGTCGGTGGCGTCGCTGAGTGCGGTGAATTCGATTGGTGGAATTGTCGGCACCTTTGCGGCGGGGTTTTTCTTGTTTGGCTGGCTGGGGATTCACGACGTAGTAGTGGTGCTTATTAGCCTGCTCGTGCTAGCCAGCTGGCTCATGGTGCCAGGCCAGCACTGGCAGTGGCGCGTGGTAGTGAGTGTGCTGTGTGTGGGCTTGGCGCTGGGTTATCGCGTGGCACCAGTGGTGCAAGCCCAGGCCGCGCAGACGATCGATACCGCCGCGGCGCACTACACACTCCAGCAATGGCGTCGGCAGGATGGTGCGGTCATCCGCGGGATTGCCAGTGGCCCAGCTGGTGTGCAGTCTGGTGTGGTGGTCGGGCAGCCGCAGCAGCTGCCATTTTGGTATACGCGTCAGATGATGCACGCGGTGGAGCGTGCGCCGCAGCGCCAGCGCATTTTGGTGCTGGGTGGTGGAACCTTCACGGTGCCGCGTCTCCTTGCCCAGCGCTATCCGCAGAGCCAGATTGATGTAGTAGAGATCGATCCAGGGCTCGTGCCGATTGCTCGCCAGCATTTTTATTATCGCGACCCAGCCAATGTGCGGCCGATCTTCCAAGATGCGCGCATCTTCCTTGAGCGTAGCACCGAGCAGTACGATATCATCCTTGTTGATGTGTATAACGACGGTGATGTACCTGCCTCACTGGCAACACACGAGTATGCTACCGCACTCAAGCGGCATCTTCGCCCTCAGGCTCGCGTGGTGGTTAATATGATTGCCAGTCGTCAGCCAGCCTGCCAGCCACTGTTTGCTGCTCAGGATGCGCCGTATGCTGCTCTATTGGGACAGGGAAGCTTCCGTTATGAGCGGGCAGATGGCTGGGATTATACGAATGTCGTAGCGACGTACGGTGGCGATAATACTTCTCGCCAGCCAGCTCCCTTCGCCAGCCAGCCGCCCTACCATGATGATTATGCTCCTCTCGAGCGATTGCGGCAGGAGTGCCGGGAGGTGTCTGAGCAGTAATGCGCTGTATCTCACGCTTCACCTCCCCACACTCCCTCCGATGGAACACTATAAGGGTCGATACTTCCCAAGTATCGACCTCTTGCGTTGGGCTGAGAATCTGTCAGCACAATGACAGATCCTCACACTCCATCAGATGAAGCGATGGGGAGGAGGAGCTAACGCTGAGAATATTGTTCTATTATGTTTATGCATAAATAACACAGAGTATCATATACACTCCTCGCTCATATTATGAGGGGTCAACTAGATATACCAGGCCGAAAAGCTCCAGCCAGATGGTGTGATAGAGCTCTGCTCGCTTGCACTGGCGCTAACCTCTAGATATTTTTTGTACGAGGTCTGGTGTGCTATCACCCACAGAGGTCGCTCGCAAAATCGGTTGTAGTTTTCACAAAACCCCTTGCCAAGCACCATATCTGGCGTCTATAGTAGGACCCAGACGCTACATATATAGCGAGCACACATAAACACGGGAGAGACAACAATACAGCTTGGCTCCAGGCGTGCCCTGGTGGCTGGTTTTGTGCACCGTATGATAAGGAGCCTAAGGGGAGGGATGATGACGATTCATATTACCAAGCGCGATGGCACGACCGAGCCATTCGACACAACCAAGATAAATGCCACGTTGCTGGCAGCAAGCCAGGGGCTGGCTGATCCGCTGCAGAAGATCGTGCAGATTGCCAGTGAGCTGCAGCTAACGCTCTTTGATGGGATGACGACCAAGCAGCTGGAGGAGACACTCATCCAGACGACGGTGCAGAATATTAAGGATGACCCAGACTACGACACGATTGCGGCGCGCCTGCTGCTGGGCACGATCTACCGCGATTTGCTTGGCGTATATACCACTGATGAAGAGCTGCGCCAGCGCCATAGGGAGGCCTTCCCGCGTTATATTCGCCAAGCAGTGGCCGATGGCTTGCTTGACCCCCGCATGCAAGATGAGACGATCTTTGACCTCGAGCGCCTGGCTGCCGCGCTTGACCCTAGTAAAGACAGACTTAGCAAATATCTTGGCGTGGTAACCAACCGCAATCGCTACGCCCTGCGCAAGCAAAATGGCGACCCGCTTGAAGTGCCGCAGTTTACTACTATGCGCATCGCCATGGGTCTGAGCTACAATGAGGAACACCCGACTGAGGCAGCCATTGAGTTTTACCAGCACATGGCTAATCTCGAATACAGCCCGGGTGGGAGCACTCGCGTTAATGCTGGCGGGTTGTTCCCGCAGCTGAGCAATTGCTTCGTTATGGAAGTGCAGGACGATATGGAGTCGATTGCCAAGAGTGTGCGCGATACGATGTGGATTGCTAAAGGGACAGGCGGTATCGGTATTAGCTTTACCAAGCTGCGGGCGGCGGGTAGCCCCGTCAAGACAACCAACACAACAAGTACCGGGCCAATCCCCTTTATGAAGATGGTCGACACGGCACTGTTTGCGGTGTCGCGCAAAGGCAAAAAGATGGGCGCAGCAGCGGTGTATATGGAGAACTGGCACATCGATTTCAAGGAATTTATAGACCTGCGTTCTAACTCCGGCGATCCGTATTTGCGGACGCGTTTCCTCGATACAGCGGTGTTTATTAGTGATGAATTTATGCGCCGGGTGCAGGCTGATGAAGACTGGTATCTCTTTGATCCGGCTGAGGTCAGTGACTTAAGCGAGCTGTATGGCGCGGCTTTTGCTAAGCGGTATGCGTATTATATTACTCAGGCTGAAGCGGGCAAGCTACGCGCTTATGACAAGCTGCCTGCGCGCCAGCAATTCCACAGAATTCTGAGTAGCTTGCAGGCGACCGGCCACCCGTGGCTCACCTGGAAGGATGCCATCAACCTCCGGGCGCTTAACAATAACACTGGCACCATTCACCTCAGCAACCTCTGTACGGAGATCACTTTGCCGCAAGACGAGCGCAATATTGCAGTGTGTAATCTGGTGAGTATTAACCTCAGCGCTTTCCTGGATGACGCGACCAAGACGTGGGACTGGCCACGGCTCGAGCAGGCGACGCGCTCGGCCACGCGGCAGCTCGATAACCTTGTAGACATTACCACAACACCCATCCCCGAGGCGATGAATAGCAACCTGCAAAATCGGGCGATTGGCCTGGGCTTTATGGGTCTTGCTGATGTGCTAGAAAAGCTCGAGCTGAGCTATGAATCTGAGGCGGCGTACGAGCTGATCGATCAGCTGGCGGAGTTTATTAGCTACTACGCTATCGATGAGTCGGCCGAGCTGGCAGTGACGCGCGGTAGCTATCCTAACTTTGCTGGCAGTGGCTGGAGCAAGGGGGAATTGCCTATCGACACGATCGATCGACTTGGCGCGCAGCGGGGTGAGGCAGTAGCAATTAACACGACTCGCCGCCTCGACTGGGAGGCGCTACGCCCCAAGGTGAAACGCGGCATGCGCAATGCCACGCTGATGGCTATTGCGCCCACCGCCAATATCTCGCACGTGACGGGCACCACTCCGGGGATCGACCCGCAATTTAGCCAGATCTTTAGCCGCAGCACGCTTAATGGCAAATTCCTTGAGGTTAATGCCAACCTTGTGCGCAAGCTCAAAGCCCTCGGCCTGTGGGAGGAGCTTAAGGATGAGCTACTGACTAACCAAGGCGACATCCAGCACATGGAGCAGATCCCCCAGGCGGTGCGCGATGTGTATAAGACGAGCTTTCAGCTGAGCCCGTATGCCTTCATCGAGGTGGCGGCCCGCGCGCAGAAGTGGGTCGATCAAGCGATTAGCCGCAATATGTACCTAGAATCGCGTAATATCGAGGAGTATATTACGATCTACAGCGAAGCCTGGCGTCGCGGCCTGAAAACGACGTATTATTTGCACGTGAAGCCACGCCACCAGTCCGAGCAGGTCTCCATTCGCGCCAACAAAACCGAGCAAAAACTTCACCAAGACGCCAAGCGCGTGGGCTTTGGTGGCTTCTACCGCGCACGCAAGAAACAAGAGGAAGGAGAAGGAATAGTATGACGCATGAAGGAAAAACGGGAGTAGTGAGCGAACAAAGCACGATAGACTTTGCCGATTTGTCACTGGAAAAGCGAGCAGAATTGGCCACTCTGAGTGTGAGCCGTGGTGTTAGCGCTGCAGCATTGGAGGGGGTGAATAGCACGCACAAAGACAGCGATGTCCACGCTGTGCCTGGCGATGTAACGGCAAGTGACCCGTCATGGAATGGCCGAGGTATGGGAAATATATACCATCCCGATAAGCCTCAAAGGTGGACGCAGCCGGAGCTCGATATTTTTGGCACTGATGCGAGTGCTGAAGAGCAGGATGGTCAAATATCCGACGGGACGCCATCGATTGATCCAGAATCGTAGGATTATCTGGTATCCAGAGGCTGGTCCAGAAGATGGAGAGCTCCTCAGGGGAGATGACGAGTAGAATACGACTGGTAAAATTATCAGATACGAAATTATTAAGTAATACAACAAGGAGGTAATAATGGGCATTCTAGGATCAGGCGTACGCGATGGCTTGCAGCTCAAGCCGGTGCGCTATGACTGGGCGTATCGCCTATACAACCAAGCGGTGGCCAACACGTGGTTCCCTAATGAGGTGCAGCTGAGCCAGGACTTGGCGGATTTTGAGAAATTGAGCGAGGATGAAAAGCACGCCCTCAAGACGGTGATTAGCTACCTTAATCCCAACGAGCTGCTGATTAATAAATCGCTGGCTTTTGGTATTTACCCTTGCGTGAACGCCGCCGAGTGCCACCTGTATCTTTCGAAGCAGATGTGGGAAGAGGCCAACCACTTTATGACGTTCGAGTATATTATCGAGACCTTCCCATTTGACCGTGAGGAAATTTATGCGGCCGGCTGGGGTAAAAAATCCCTGGCAGATAAAGCCGCCTTCCAGACCAAATACGTCACGCGTATGATGGAGGAGCGCCCGGATGTGACGACGCTGGAGGGCAAAAAAGACTTTGTGCGCAACCTGGTGGCGTATAACATCGTGCTGGAAGGGATTTGGTTCTACAGTGGTTTTATGGTGGGGATGAGCTTCCGCCGCCGCAACCTGCTGCGCAACGTTGGCACGCTGCTCGACTGGGTAACGAAGGACGAAAATCTGCACCTGGAGTTTGGCATTAACCTGCTGCTGACGATTCTGCATGAAAACCCGGATTTGCAAACTGAGGAGTTTGCTGAGGAAATCCGCAGCCTGATTCTCGAAGCTGTTGAGCTCGAAAAGGCCTATAACAAAGACATGCTGCCGTGCGGCATCCTGGGCCTGAACGCCGACTACGTCAACCAATACGTCATGTACATGACCGACCGGCGGCTGGAAGAGCTGGGCTTTGAGCCAGAGTATAACGTGACTAACCCCGCCAAGTGGATGGCTGCCGCCAACGATACACTGGAGCTAGTGAACTTCTTCGAGAGTACCAATACGAGTTATGAGGTGAATACGACGAAGTAGTAGATATTGGCAAAACAGAACAATCTTACCAGTCTTACGGGAGCTCTCACTCCATCACCAGACCGAAAATGTTCCGGCCACAATATGCAACAGAGCTTTTCCGCCTGCTTGGTCGCTGGCCTCCAGATATTTTCTTGTCTGGCAATGGAGTGAGAGCGGCCCACTGATGTAGCAAATAATATTCGCAAATTAGATACGAAAGGAATATAGCCACCATGAATACCCTCACACAAACCATCCTCGATACCGTGCCGGTTGGTGCGCTAGCCACCGTCAATCGTGACCGCACGCCGCTGGTGACGCCGCTGCACTTTGTGCGGGTGGGGGATGCGATTGCCTGGCTGTCTGATCGTGAGGCGCGCCACTCGCACAACGCCTTTCGCACTGGGCAGGCAGAGTTTGTGGTGTGGAATGACGCCAAGCAGGCTGTCTATCTCCACACCACAGTGCGCGAAGCCCGCGAGGACGAAGTCGCGGCCATTACTGAGGCATACACGGCCAAGCTGGGGAGCTTCCGCCCCCAGTGTGCCCAGCCGCAGTGGTATGTTGCACCGATTGGCCAGCTGGATGATAATTCTACAACAGAAAATTGGGTGCACTACCTTGCATAAAACGCTATATATAGCGTACAATAGACACTATAACTAAAAAACGGGTAGGGAATAATATATGACGCAGACGACACAAACGACATCACCAACAACCGATCCAGCAACCACGCAGGTGCAGACTACCAAGCCTCAGCTGACGGACGACATGACGCTCGAGGAAAAGCTTGATGCCATCGAGCAGGCACTGCTGGCTGCTCAGCAAGTTGCCGTCGACCAAGCAGCGGCGGGCGGCACCCCGGTCATTATGCCAGATCCAGCGGAGCTAACAATGTGCGAGGGCTGCCAATAGGTGGCGCTCGTCGATAACCAGCAGAAGCCAGCTACTAGGCTGGTTTTTTGCTGGTATACTGCTTATGGATACATGCTACAATAGAACGCGAGAGGGAGATTGTATGACACAGACACACCAACCAATGTATATTTTTGTCACCGGTGGGGTACTCTCTGGGGTGGGTAAGGGCATCACAGCGGCCAGTATTGGCGCGGTGCTGCAGGCCAAGGGCTTAACCGTCTCGGTGCAAAAGTGCGACCCGTACCTCAACGTCGATGCTGGGCTACTCAACCCCAAGGAGCATGGCGAGTGCTTCGTTACTAAAGATGGGGCGGAGACCGATCTTGACCTTGGCCACTATGAGCGCTTCTTAGACCTCGAGCTGACCCAGCGCAATGCTACGCTGGCGGGGCGGCTGCTGCGTGATTTGATCGCCGATGAGCGGGCCGGGACGTTTGGCGGCCAGACGGTGCAGCTGGTGCCGCACCTCACCCAAGCGATCAAGCGAGCCATCCACCAAGCAGCAGCAGGGCAGGTGCATATTGTGGAGATTGGTGGCACGGTGGGAGATTATGAGGGGCTAAGCTTCGTTGAGGCGATCCGCGAATTCTCATTAGAGGTGGGGCGCGAGCACTGTCTCTTCGTCCATGTGGTGTATGTGCCGTTTCTTGCGACGAGCCAGGAATACAAGACGAAGCCAGCCCAGAATGCCATGGCCGACCTGCGCGGCTTTGGTATTATGCCCGATGTGGTGGCAGTTCGCACTGAGGGTAGCATCGCGCCGCCGCGTGGCGTGGCGGATAAGATTGCCATTGCCAGCGGGGTGCGGCCAGAGGGGATCATTATGATGCCAAATGTCGATACGGTCTACAAGGTACCCCTGATGGTGGCGCGCGAATTAGGCCCGGTGCTGGCGAGTTTTACTGGCAATATGACGGCACCGGATATGACGCGCTGGCAGCAACTCGTCCGGCACGATAGCCAGACTTACCGCCAGCGGCTGACGATTGGCCTCGTCGCGAAATATGTTGATAATGCCGATACCTATCTCTCTATCACTGAGGCACTTAAAGCAGCTGCCTGGGCGCACCGCAGTGAGGTGACGATCCAATGGATCAATGCCGAGACAGTGACCGATGCAGCGCTCAGTGCTGTGGATGCTGTGGTAGTGCCCGGTGGCTTTGGCAAGCGCGGGGTAGAAGGGAAGATTGCGGCGGCGAGTTATTGCTTGCAGCACAATATACCGTATCTTGGTATATGCCTGGGGATGCAGGTGGCAGTGATTGCCGCTGCCCGCCGCGGTGGCCTGGCGCAGGCTGGCAGTGCAGAGTGTGGTGCCGCGCCGGATGATGCCGTCATCTACCTTATGCCTGACCAGCAGGGCAAGCAATCGACTGGCGGAACGATGCGCCTAGGCAATTACCCAGCAGTGCTGCAGGCTGGCTCGCGCACCGCTAAGATATATGGGAAAACAGAGGTTGTGGAGCGTCACCGCCACCGCTATGAGGTGAATCAAGCGTATCTCGCTGCCATTAATGCGGGCGGGGTTGTGGTGTCGGGCACGTCACCCGATGGTAGGCTGGTGGAGTTCGTCGAGGCACCTACCTGCGACTACTTCGTTGCGACTCAGGCTCATCCAGAGTTTACCTCGCGGCCATTTCGAGCTCATCCGCTTTTTGCTGGCTTGGTGCAGGCGGCGCTCAAGCGGCAGAAACGGATGCAGAAGGGCAAGGCGTAAACCTTCTCGCTGCGCTTACGCTATTCTTGCGCTGCATCTGTTGTATACTATAATCATGGAACAGACGATTCGTGATGCAGTATATACTCTTTATCAACAAACTCCGCCAGTGGAATTGACGCGGCCGGAGCCGACGTTTGGTGATTTTGCGACCAACGTCGCACTCAAGCTTGCCAAGCCACTAGGCAAGAAGCCACGCGAGATTGCCGAAGAGGTGGCGGCGGTGCTGCGCCAGACTGGCCAGTTTTCTGACGTGAGCGTGGCTGGCCCGGGTTTTATTAATCTCCGCTTAAGTGATGAAGCGCTGTGGCAGGCGGCCAATACCGCACCGCAGCAGATCTATGGCGGCATGCGCTACACGCTGGAATATAGCTGCCCCAACGCCTTTAAGGAGTTACATACTGGTCACTTGTACCAGACGGTGTATGGCGATATATTGGCGCGGATTATTGAGTCGGTTGGCGCGGCGGTAGACCGAGCCAGCTTTGGTGGTGATGTCGGCTTGCACGTTGCTAAGTGCCTGTGGGGGATGCGCCACACGCTAGGTGGTGAGCTGCCCGAGAAGTTAACAGAAGTAGAAAGTGATGTCTTTGCTCGAGCGCGGTGGATTAGCCAAGCCTATGTGATCGGTGCTAAAGCGTACGAAGAGAATGAGACGGCGAAGCAAGAGATCATTGAGTTTAACAAGCTCGTCTACAGCTACCATGAGCATGATGAGCATAATACGCCGCTGGCTCAGATCTATTGGACGACGCGCCAGTGGAGCTTGGATTACTTCGATGCCTTCTATGCGATGATTCAGGTTGATCATCTTGACTATATCCCCGAAAGTAGCACTGCACCGATTGGCCTGGCCGTGGTGCACGAGCAGCTCGAGCGGGGGAATTTGCAGCGCTCTGAGGGGGCAGTGGTCTTCGTCGGCGACCCAGCCAAGCATCTGCACACCCGTGTCTTTGTGACGTCCAACGGCCTGCCGACGTACGAGACGAAGGATATTGGCGTTATCTGGAAAGAAGTAGAAGACTACCACTTCGACCACCGGATTCTCATCACTGGCAACGACCAAAAGGAGTATATGCGCGTGGTGTATGCTGCGGCAGAGCTCTTCCGGCCTGAGCTAGCTGGGCGGATGACTCACCTGACCAATGGTACGGTACGCTTTGGCGATGGTAGCAAGATGAGTTCGCGCCTGGGTAATGTGGCGCGAGCGGCTGATGTGCTCGCTATCGTTCAAGAGCGCGTCGCACGCCTCACGACAGATCCAGTGGTGCAGCGCCAGGTGGCCCTGGGGGCGATTAAGTACGCTTTTGCGAAGTATCGTATGGGCAACGATATCGCTTTTGATATGGATGAAACGGTGAGCCTGCAGGGCAATTCTGGCCCCTATATTCAATATGCCCATGCTCGGGCCTGTAGCATCCTGGCCAAGGCGAGTGCCGAGCCTGCTGAGCCGACTGATTGCACTGACGACGAGCGTCTTCTTCTGCGCAAGCTGAGCGAATATCCAGAGGTCGTTGAGAAGGCCGCCCGCGAGTATCTTGTGCATGGCATCTGCCACTACCTCTATGAGCTTGCCCAAGAATTTAACCGCTTCTACGAGAAAAACCGTGTCGTTGGTAGCCCGCGCCAGGCCGAGCGCCTCGCCCTAGTGCAGCGCTACCGCGACACCCTGGCCGCTGGCCTTGCTCTGCTCGGTATCGAAGCGCCGGAGCGGCTGTAGTGGGTGAGCGTACGCCACGTACCGACCCATCTGCTTTGCATGAGCCACTGGCAGCAGAGCTTATGACGCCAAAGCATCGTATTGCAGCACAAAATATCGAGATTGGTCGCGAGCGCTTGCTTGACTCAAAGCAGCTCAAGATTATCGGCGCAGCCTACGAGCAGTCGCCACTGGCCTTTGAAGACGCCACTAATGCAGCAGTTTTGGTGGGGCACTTGGTGCGCCAGACGCTTGAATTTGCACCGACCACAGATGGTACACCGCTTCTTACCGCTGAAAGTATTGCCGAGCGTGAGACAGCTAATTGCTATGGTTATACTATTGTGGCATCGGAGTGCCTCGATCAGATTAAGGGGTTAGAGCACTATATTGGGTATGTTAACCAACATGCCGTAATTATGTTGTTTGACCGGCCAAGTCAGCGCTCGTTTTTGCTTGATGTACCTACGAATGAGCTATGCAAAGAGACAACAGAAGCGATAAGTGGAAAAAACCCGCAAGATCAGTTGATGAGTGGCGAGCTTCGCGCAGTGAATTGGCTACAGACAAGCGAACTAGTGAAGAATCTCCCGCCGTCAATCAATCGTGATGCTTTTGTTTCATCTCGCCCATGGTTAAATTTTGCTGATGTTACTAGTCAGCAGTATCGTGATGGTGACACGCGAAACAGTTTGCTACAACTTATCACGCTGCCATCCATCCCTGGGCGTGAGCTATTGCGCGTTCATTATGATGCAATCATCCATAATCGTCATGACGAATTTAGTGCTGCATACGAAAGTTTAAGCCAGCTACCAGGCATCTATCCAGATGTTGACCGACGTAATGACCTGAAAGAGGCCAGCCAGCTGTGCAAGAAGCTTATCGCCCAGGGTATGGGTGAGCAAGCAATTGAATTAGCACAGACTGTCCATGCGAGCCTTTCGCCGGGTGACACGACAGTTAATCGCTTCTTCCTTGGTGATATACTACGCAAAGTAGCGACTGCCACAGGCAATGCCAAACTTGTCGAGCAAGCGATACAGACGTACGAACACCCATTTGTTATCTTTGATGATAATGCAGATAATATTGCGACTTCATCGCAACACTTATCGCGCGGCTTTAAAAATCTACAGCGCAATAAGGTCAACAAAGCACGCGAACAAGCTAAGCGAATGAAGCAATAATGAAATAACGACCATAGAACACCACCAACACAAGACCGCTAGCAATTAATGCAGAATATGCTATAATTTAATAAAATAAATGGTTAATAAGGAGAACCTATGGCAGAACGAACAACAACCAAAACCAAAGCAGCTGCTGCAAAGAAGCCTGCTGTACGCCGCACCCCACGCAAGGCTGCACAAGAGGCTGCAGCTGCTGCCCAGGCTCTAGAGCAGAAAATGAAGAACAGCCACATTGGCGGCTTTGCTGAGTTTATTCGCGAGCAGGGCGTGGTTGGCCTGGCTGTTGGTTTGGCAATTGGTACCGCCGCCGGCGACACGGTCAAAAAATTAGTTCAGGGGTTCATTAGCCCAGTGGTGCAGTTCATCGTGGGCTCGCAGAAGGGCCTTGAGGCTGCCAGCACGCATATTGAGATTGCTGGGCGCAGCGCCGACTTCGCGTGGGGAGCCTTCGTGAGCTCGCTGATCACCTTGGTCGCCACAGCATTTGTCATCTACCTGATCATCCACTTTCTCAAGCTCGACCGCTTGGACAAGAAAAAAGACTAAGTAGGTAAGAGCCTGCGTAGCGATCAACCACACCCACCACGGTGTGGTTTTTCTATGGTGAATAATAAATTTGCACACCATCCAAACACCCACTCAGCCTGAACACAATAGTGAACCATTCGGAAATAACAGGGGTAGGGGAGACGATTTACCTCATAATTAGACCCTAGAATAAGGAGATGGGAAGGAAAGCAAAGACCCCTGAACAAAAAAATAGTACACCAACTTGCACGTCAGTAAAGCTTATGCTTATAACAGTAACAGCTAAGGATGAGCGCTATATGGCGGACATGTAGTATACTAGAATCATGAAACCAAGCTTCAAACCAAAACGGATTTTGTGGGTAGACCTAGAAATGACGGGGCTGGACCCTACCACGGATGAAATACTAGAAGTGGCGGCGATTGTGACGGACTGGACTTTTGCCGAGATTGCAACGTACGAAGGGGTGGTACACCATGATGCAGCTAAGCTTAAACGCCTCCTCGATGGCAACGCCAGCTTTTGGGATCAGCACCCGGCAGCGCGGCGCGGGCTGGAGGAGCAGAATGCTCAGGGCAAGCCACTGGCAGAGGTCGAGCAGGAGCTGCTGGCGTTTTGTGATGAGCAGTGTGCTGGCGAGGGGCGGATATTGCTCGCGGGAAACTCCATCCATCAAGATCGCCGCTTTATCGACCGCTGGTGGCCGCAGCTGGCGCAGCGTTTGCACTACCGCATGCTGGATGTGAGCGCCTGGAAGGTGGTGATGGAGGGCAAATACGGCAAGAAATTTGCCAAGCCAGAAGACCACCGTGCGCTGGAGGATATCCGTGGCAGCATTATGGAGCTGCGCTATTATTTGCAAAAGGTCGCCGTGTAATGCCCGAGCTGTGGCGCGATATCACGATCGACACAGCCGAGCAGCGGCGAGCATTGATAAATGAACTCCACCTGCCCGAGCTGCAGGCCCGTATGGTGCGCGAGCATCGCTGGCTGCCGCAGGCGATAGAAGGGGAGGCGTGGCTGCTGCTGACGCTGGATATACCATACGTCAGCCGGCACAATGTGAAGTATCACACCATTACCATTTTGCTCAGTAAAACCGAGATTATTACGCTGCACCAGGGCGAGCTGGACGATGAGCTCGTTCAGCGTATTACCACGCTGCGGCCTAGTAGCAAGACGCCATCGCTTATTCTGGCGACTATTGCGCAGTTTTCTATTGAGCAATTTATGCCGCTGCTTAACCATATCGACGATGTGACCGACCAGCTGGAGGATACGATGATTCGCACCCCAGATAATCGGCAGCTCCAGCAGCTTTTCGTGTACAAGCGTCAGTTAGCCGACCTGCGCAAGGTGGTGCTCCCCTTGATGAATGTGCTGAATGGTCTCAGTAACGGTCGCTATGCCTTGTTTGATAAAAAATGCGCGATGTATGTGCGCGACAGCTACGACTATGCTTGGCGCGTCCACGAACTCATCGATACGATGCGCGACCTCCTCACCAGCGCGCTCGACATGTATCTCTCCGTCGTCTCCAACCGCATGAATAGCGTGATGAAGCGTCTCACCTTGGTTGCCACCGTCTTTATGCCGGTCTCGTTCTTGACGGGCCTAGGCGGAATGAACTTCGTGCAGTTGCCGTTTCGCAGTGATGTCGCCTTTTGGCTGATGATTGGCCTGATTGTCCTCATACCGCTAGCGATGGTGGGGTATTTTGTGCGGCACAAGTGGGTGTAGTATTATAGTGCTATGACACACAAGCAGCTCGAAGAATTTTTGCTCAGCCTGCCCGGGGCGTGGCTCGACTATCCCTTTGGGGAAGGCATCGCGGTGTACAAGGTAGGGCACAAGGATGTGCCTGGTCAGCAGGAGAAGATGTTTGCGCTCATTGCCGAAGGGTCGCAGCCACTGCGCGTCAGCCTCAAGTGCGACCCGCAGCTTGCCCGCACTTTGCGCGAGCGATATGAGTCGGTGCAGCCAGGCTACCACCTCAACAAAAAACATTGGATCACTGTTATTTGCAGCGGCCAGTTGAGTGGTGACGAGGTGATTGACCTGGCGCGGCTGAGCTACCGGCTAGTGACGGAGTAGGACGTACGTTTCGATAAAACACTGTAAAATGCGGCTACTCCCAAACTTCGACCTTTTGATACCTAAAATACACCCTATGGAATAGCAGAAGAGAATTAGCGCTGCGGGGCTTCTCGTATTTAAATTTATAATAGCCCAAAGAAGAGCGGCTAGAGAAACGTGACAATCGGCACATATAAAACACCAGCATCATCCAGTGTCCTGTGGAGAAAAAACCGCTCCGTGAAGTTATATACAAACAGAATACCTAATACAGCAAAAGCTCGCCAGAGAGGCGAGCTGTGTCGATAGGATAGAAGTACTCTCGCTACTTCGTTGAGGTGAAGTTGCTAAACGACTTGGTGGCGGCATCGAGCGTCTTGCTATTGGTGGCGACGTAGTCGGCGATGGCTTTGCGGTTGCCACTGGCGGTTTTGAGCTTCTGGAGGTAGCTCTTGAGGATGGATAGCTGGTAGCTCATTTCGCGTGCGTAGACGCGGTCGAGCGCGCCAGTCAGGTAAGCATCTTCGAGCGTTTTGGAGAGTTTGTCGGAGTAGGCTTTTTCGGTCTTTTTGGCATCACCGACTAGCTCAGTCTTGATCTTCGCATCCTTGAGCGACGACTTGAGTTCTGTCCCCATGCTACCGAGCGAGGTGGTAAGGGTGGTGTTCATGCTTGAGAGTTCATTCTCCGTCAGGCGTGACTGCTGCTCCTTGGTGGCTGCTTGCAGTGTCTCGATGCGGGCTAGGGTGCTTTGGGCTTGCTTGGTGTAGTTGGGCTGGCTGTTGACCATCATCATGATAATGGCGAAGGCAAGCAAGAGTACACCGCCGATCAGGCCAAACACCGCAAAGCGGTTAATCTGTACTGGCTGCTGCTTGGGTGCAATCTCGTTGAGGTAATCTACTGGGAAGGAGGTGTCTGGCTCGCTTGCTGCACCAAGGTCTTCTGCGCCGGTAGCAGCCATGGCAGTGGCGCCGAGTGGCTGCTGTGGGTTGGCATACGCCTGGCCATTGTAGCCGCCCGATTGTGGCTGGTAGGGCTGCGCAGTGGGCTGGTTGGCACCTGGGTAAGCATCAGCATTGGCGTAGCCATGCGGCGTGTCTGCGGTGGTTTGGGGGTTGGTTGGGTGAGCCGCTGCGGCTGGCTGCTGTTCGGGCTGCGGCGTGTAGTGGTATGACTGGCCTGTGCCGTAGCTGGCGGCTGGTTGGTCGTGTGACGGCTGATACGGCTGGTAGGGAGCAGCCTGAGGCTGCGGTGATGAAGGGGCGGGCTGCTCTTGATACGGTGGCTGGGTTGGTTGGCTCTGCGTTGCCGGATTATATGCACCATAGCCATAATCCTGCGCACCGTGTGACGCCGCTTGGGTAGCATAGTAGGGGACATACGGAGCAGCTGCCGGTGCATTGGGCTGCGGGGGCTGTTGCTCGGGCTGCGGTGCCGAACCATTCGGTTGGGGAGTGTATGGTTGCTGTGGATTCATAGTTACTATAATACCATTTAAACACAACCACTAACAGGGGTAAAGAGGATAATCTTTAACAGAGGTCAGATGGATGAACTATGTATAGTATATACCCCTCTACCCTATATACTATATACCCCTATCTACTATATAAAAATTAGTCTCTGTTTTGGTTTGTTGCTATATACGATCGGTCGTGTAGGTGGAGTAGCTTTCATGGGAGGAGAGAACGATTAGATAGGCGATTGGTGCGGTTCGATTGGTCTATGCTCAATGCGGTATACTATACCTATGGATGCCAAAGAAGAGGTGCGGGCACGCTTAAATATAGAGGATGTGGTGGGCGAGTATGTGCAGCTTAAGCGGGCGGGGCGGAGTTACAAAGGCCTGAGCCCTTTTACCAGTGAACGGACGCCGAGCTTTTTTGTGAGCCCCGAGAAGAATATTTGGCATGATTTTAGTAGCGGGCGGGGCGGCGATGTCTTTAGCTTTATTATGGAAGTAGAGGGGCTGGACTTTCGCCAGGCGCTGGAGTTACTCGCGCGCAAGGCGGGGGTGGATCTTTCGCGCTATGAGCAGAAGGGTAATCGCGATCTGGCGCGGCGCAAGCAGCAGCTGCGTGAAGCGCATCGACTAGCGGCAAATTTTTATCAGCATTGTTTGGTGCGGAGTCAGGATGCGCTGGTGTATGTGTTTCGGACGCGGCGGCTGAGCAAGGCGATTGTCCAACAGTTTCAGATTGGCTATGCGCCGCGCGATGGTCATGCGCTGGTAACGTATCTTAAGAAAAAAGGCTTTTCGCTGGCGGAGTTGCGTGAGGCGGGTCTGGTGAACCGCTATGATGGTGACCTCTTTCGCGGGCGGATGATGGTGCCGTTGATGGATACGAGTGGGCAGGTGATTGGTTTTACGGCGCGCTTGATTGCTAATGTGCCTAATGCACCAAAATACCTCAATACGCCCCAGACACTGCTCTATGATAAAGGCCGGCATGTCTTTGGCTTGATGCAGGCCAAGCAGGCGATTCGGGCCCAGGGCTACGCCGTGATTGTCGAGGGTAATATGGATGTGATCAGTAGCCATCAGGCGGGCGAAGCAGCGGTGGTAGCGACGGCGGGCACTGCTATGACGGAGCAGCATATTCGGGCGCTCAAGCGGCTGGCGGGCGATATCCGGCTGAGTTTTGATGGTGATAACGCTGGGCGGGCCGCCACAGAGCGAGCGATTGGTCTGGCTGCCCAGGCGGGGGTGGAGCTAAAGGTGGTGTCGCTGCCGGCAGGGGTAAAAGACCCCGATGAACTTATTCAGCAGCAGGGGGTAGCGGCCTGGCAGCAAGCGATAGCGGCGGCTCAGCCAGCGGTGGATTGGCTCCTGGCGCAGTATCGGCAGCAGCTTGATCTTACCACAGCGGCGGGTAAGCGGCAGTTTACGACTGTTGGGCTGACGCTTGTTAATCGTTTGGGTGACCCGGTTGAGCGTGAGCACTACCAGCGGCAGATTGCTCAGGCAGTTGGTTCAAGTGTCCAGGCCGTTCAGACCAAGGCACAGCAAACGGCGCCGGCTGCCCCCATCCGCAAGGCTGTCAAGGCGGCTGCGGCTGCACCACGCAATCGCTACCTCGTACAAGACGATGTGCTTGCACTGGCGATGCTCGATGGGCCGAGCCAGGAGTTGTTTGGGCGAATTGACCCGCAGCTCTTTGCGGGGGAGGCGCGCCAGGCTTTGGCTCAGTACTATGCGGCGCACCATGGGCAGCCTCTTACCACCACGCCGCCGCTATTGCAAAATTTTGACGAGTATATTACAATGGTGCGGGTACGTGCCGACGCTCGGTATGGTGCGTGGAGCGAGACCGATCGCTACTACGAGACCGCCCGGCTTTTGCGGCAAATCGAAACCGAACACAAGCAGCAACACAAACACCATCTCATCACCCACCTGCGCCAAGCAGAAGAGAGCGGCGATACGACTGCCGCCGCCGCTTTGCGCGAGCAACTGAACCAATTAATCAAGGAGATAGCGCGTGGCAACCGACGATAAGGATACCAAGCAAAAAAAACCAGCAACCACAGCTCAGGCGGCGCCACCCGATGCCCAGCCACCGATGATGGATCCAGCCGTCGACGATATAGAGCCCGACCTCGCGGCGCTTGAGGAAGAAGACACGCCAGAGGAGATTCTCAACAGCAATCAATACTTTGATGATATTAGCGACGACTCGGTTCGGCTACACCTGCGCGAGATCGGCAAGATCCCGCTGCTCAGTGCTGATGAAGAGGTAGACCTAGCCTACCGGATTAAGCAGGGTGATAAGCGGGCGAAAGACAAAATGGCCGAGGCTAATATGCGCCTAGTGGTAAGCATTGCCAAGCGGTATAGCGGTCGTGGCCTCGATTTTCTCGATCTTATCCAAGAAGGGCACACCGGGCTGCTGCGAGCGGTGGAGAAGTTTGACCCAGATAAGGGCTTTAAATTCAGCACCTATGCCACCTGGTGGATTCGCCAGGCGATTACCCGTGCGATTGCCGACCAAGCGCGCACTATTCGCATTCCTGTCCACATGGTGGAGACGATTAACAAGCTGCTGCGCACCCAGCGCCGCCTCACGCAAGACCTCAACCGCGAACCAACCATTACCGAGCTTGCCAAAGAGCTCGATATGGAACCGGATAAGGTCGAATATGTGATGAAGATCAAGCAAGACATTAGCAGCTTAGACGCTGGTGTGGGGCGCGATGGCGACGACTCGGAGGAGTCGGTGCTCGGGGACTTTATTGAGGACGAAGATACGGTCAGTCCTGAAGAGTCGGCCTCTAACCAGCTTCTCAAGGAGCAGGTGCAAGATATTCTCTCGACCTTGAGCGACCGGGAGCAGAAGATTATTAAAATGCGCTTTGGCCTGGAGAATGGCAAGAGCCATACGCTGGAGGAAGTTGGGCAGGAGTTTGCCGTGACGCGTGAGCGTATCCGTCAGATTGAGGCTAAGGCTCTGGCCAAGCTGCGCAAGCACAAGGACGCCAAGAAGCTGTACGAGTATTTGCAGCAGTAGGGGATAGTACTACGATTGAGTCATGCAACCGGTCAGAGGTGGCCGGTTTTTTATGGAGAATATTACCTCGTGCACGAGAAGGCAAGTGTGCGTTCGCATACGTAATCAAAATACCCAGCTGTATGCTGGGTATCTGTCCAAGAGATAGGTGCTCCAATCCTAGTAGTACCGATAATAATCGAGGCCATGTGAATTGGCCAGAATAATGATGAAGACAATGATGCTAATAAAGCCAAGAACTGTCCCAATAATACCCCACACGAGGCTGACAGTGCCCCAGGTGGTGGGCATACCAGCTTCTTTGGACTTATTGCGCGAGATAATACCAAGGATAATACCGCCAATGCAAATACCGAGGAAATTGAGGATACAGCCGATTATACCCATCGTTTCGCCTGGGTTTCCGTATTGCGGGTAAACACCTGGCTGTGGTGCACCATATGGCTGCGGTGCTGGAGCAGCTGGCTGTTGGTAGGGTTTGTTGGTATTGGTATGTTTGTTGTGGCTGCGGTTGGGCTACCGGTTGTGGTTGCACGGCTGGCTGTGGCTGCGGCGCCGGTGTAGCAGGTTGCTGGGGTGTTGGCTGGTTGTTCATAGACTCCTCGTATTAAGGCTATTATCGTAGTGTGCATTTGCCTTATGCACGCGTGATTTGTGGGTGAATTATAGCAGAGGAAGGGCAATGTGTCAATTATCCGTTGATTTACATACCCCACTGGGGTATTTTACATCCAACCAATCTCGCGGCAGAGAGCGTCGACTTGCTGGTGGAGTTCGGTGAGATCGTGGCTGTTGGAGATGAAGTGGTCGGCAATGGCAATGGGCCCGCCCTTCTCAATATCTTCAATTTCCGACCAGTCGCGGGCGATTGCTTCCTGCGCGGTAAAGGGCCGCTCGGGCCGCTGAGCAAGGCGGCGGTGACGGAGCTGTTTGGGTGCGACGATGGCGGCAACAACGAGCTCACCCGGGAAGTGGTGGGTGAGGTATTTGTACTCCGTCCAGGAGTAGAGGCCGTCGAAGAGGATGTGGCGCTGCCCAGCGGCGGCGAGGCGCTGCATTTGCTCGGCAGCAGTGCGGATGATGATGTCTTTGCCAGCTTCTTCGCGCCAGGCTTTGCGAAATTTGGCTTGCGACTGCGGGGTGATAGCGATGCCGCGGCGGCGCATTTCGTCGTAGAGGATGCCACCAGCGTAGACCTTGGGAATGCCAAGGCGCGCCACGTGGTTGACCGCCTCACTCTTGCCTGCGCCTGAGAGGCCAACGAAGGCAAGGATTGTTGTCGGGTGAGATGGATGATTCATATCTCTAGTATAGCAGATAATAGCGCTTATGGTTGGCAGCGTGGGGAATGGTACAATAAAGATAGTATGGAAGAGCAGCCAGCTGCACAGCCATCACGACCAGAGCAACTCCCACGCTACGCACCAATCGATCTTGCGTTGCGCATCTTCTACTTGCGCATACGAGTGCGACAGCAAAAGGGAACGGCGCTTCCATCGCAATGGATGCGCGATGCTGCCTGTAGCCCAGCCACAAGTGAAGAATATTTTAGTGGCAAACCAGAAGACACGGCACTGGCGCTGCGGCGCTGCATTGGTTGTGCAGTGATTGACGTCTGCGCGGCATATGCAGTGAGAGAAGGGGTATCGGTTGGTATCTGTGCTGGCCTCACAGCGAAGCAGCGCGAGCAACTAACGGACGAATCTGCACCGGCAGACCTTCCGAGCCAGTCCACCACACTCACGAGCGCTATGCACCATGCTGTTCATGCTAATGATACGCCCGAGGCGCGGATTGCCTGGGCGGAGCAGTGTATGGCCGAGCGGCGACATATTGGATATATTCCCGCGTCGCAGACTTTTGCTCGCTTGGCGCTGTGTATTGATGCTGAGACGAAGCAGCAGATAGAGCCCGAGCAGCGTGAAGATTGTGCTGGGTGCCCGGTGGCGGCTGAATGCTTACTCTTTGCACTGCGGGGATACCAACGTATTATCGCTGCTGGTGATGTCCGTGGCGGCACGACCCAAGCCGACCGCCGGCAGTGGGGCATGCCCAAACCCAAGCAGCGGCGGGCTCGGCGACGCTAGGTGATGCAGTGGTAGAGCGACAAGCGGCGGAACACACTGCTTATGCTTGGCAAAACAACAGGCGTGTGGAATAATGCAGAAGCCAACGTTTTGTATAGCAAAAAGAGTAAAAACTTATGACGCGTGAACAACCGAGAAAGCCAACCCCTGCCACACAGGCAATGCGAGAACAGATAAAGAATGGCGTAAGCCCTGCGGTATATACTGAGCGGCTGATTCGCGGCGGATATAAGATCGCCCCTCGATCAGCATGGATTGGACAAGCTGCCTGCAGCCTCGAGGATGAACCGTACTTTATTGGCCTCGATGGGAGAAAGCGGGAGCATTGGGAAAATATTGAAAAAGGGAAAACAATATGCGGCAGTTGCCCAGTGCAGGCTGAATGCCTTGCGGCACATATGGCGAGTGTCACAAAACACCAGCCAGATACAGATGTTGTTGTTGGTGGAACAGATAATGTTGAGCGAGCGCGTGCTCGGCGGCAGGTTGCGCAAGAATTAGCACGAAGGATGCAGAGTAGCCAAGGCGATGGAAAGGCGTTAGCGTAGCGTTTCAGTGTAGTAATACTTATGCTATAACAATTGAAAAATCCGATAAAACGTGTACACTTATACATAACGTATGAATATATAAGCACACATGTGTGCAGGCTGAGGAGATAGGAGTGCGGCGACGAGGTGGGCTGGTGTATGGAGTAGTGAGCGTCCTTGTTGCGGGTGCTCTGTCGGTGATGTTTGGTGGGGTTGCTCGGGCACAGCAGTGGCAGATGGTGTATAACGAGGAATTTACGACGCCACTGTCGAATTGGAAGGTTCTTCAGCAAAATAAAGATAATTATGGCAAGGAGCATTTGGCATATAGCGCCAATAATGTTGCGGTGACTAACGGCGCTTTGCAGATTACGACCCGGCGTCACTGCGTGTCGAGTGTGGCTGAGCCACTGGGCGATAGTAATGCTAGCCAGGACCCATGCCCACCCGGCAAGATGACACGCTACCAGAGTGGGCGAGTGGAGTCGGGTCGGGTGCTCGATGGGCATAAACCATTCCGTGTCGAGGTACGAGCGAAGATTAATTGGAATGGCGAGAATGGGACGCGCCCAGCTATTTGGCTGCGCAATAGTGTGACGCTTGCCAACTGCAGCGACAACAAGCAAGCGAATGATCCTTATGGTGAGCTCGACATGCTAGAGTGGTATTCATGGACGCCAACTTACACTTGGTCGACGACGCATATTCGCTGCTACCACAGCCCGTCATCACAGATATGGAAGACGAAGGGGTTAGGACATAGCCGAGAGAACCTCATACCGTCCCCAGTGACGTTGGCGAACAACTGGCATGTCTGGGCGACGGAATACGATGGTGAAACGGTCAGATTCTTCGTGGATAACCAGCCGGTGCTGGTGTATAACTATCGAGCAGGCGATGAGAAGAGTCATCCAACCGCTCGGGTTCCGGCAGAAAAACCAGCAAAAATGGGCATGGATGCGAATCAATTTAGGCAGGTTTTTGACGATACGTGGTATGTTATTCTTAACGATTATGTGGAGTGGAAGAGTGAGGAGCACCCACCCGATTCATCGAAGAAGTTTGCCAACCAGACCTTCCTTATCGACTACGTCAAAATATACCAAAGTGGTGCTCCGACTACTGGCGAAAAACCATCAGCTACTCCACCAGAGAAAAAGGACGATAAGAAAGATAAAAAGCCAGGTACCAAACGGATGACAGTGAAGAAGAAAAAGGATACGTTTACTGCCCAGGATCCGCTGGCTGAGCTGATGAGCAACTTTGTGCCAGCACTGCTGATAAGCCTGTGCTTACTGCTCATCGCACTGGCTGGTTGGCTGGTGTGGTGGTGGCGTCGCCGTCGCCAGCGCGCTCAGCCTACGCTATAGCTGGAGAGCAGGGAGCAAGGGGTGTTTGTGATACGCTTTGGCACGGCACCAATGCTATACTAGAACTATGATGAAGCGCCTAGTGATTATCGATGGCAAAAGTGTGTTCTACCGTGGGTACTATGCCATGCCCAATCTTTCGACGGCCGATGGGACGCCAACTGGTGGGGTGTATGGCTTTGCGGCGCTGAGCCTAGAGCTGATCAAGCGCCTCCAGCCAGACTATGTGTGCGTGGCGTGGGATAAGCCGAAGACGAATATCCGCCGCCGTCTTGCTATTTACGACCAATACAAGGCTGGTCGCAAGCCGGCTCCGCCAGATTTTTACGCCCAAATACCACTACTCCACGAGCTTTTACAGGCGTTTGGCTGGCCGCTGTATGAATTTGATGATTATGAGGCAGACGATATTATGGCGACGCTCGACGCCCAGGCTGAGCAGGAGGGGGATATAGAGACGTATCTTATTACGAGCGATCTTGATGCCTTGCAAATACTTGACCAAAATACCTATCTCTATGCCCTCAAAAAAGGCTTGACTAATATTGACAAATTCGACATCCCCGCCTTCGAGCAACGCTATGGTATTCGGATTGGCCAGTTCCTCGACTTTAAGAGCCTCAAGGGCGATGCGTCGGATAATATCCCGGGCGTGCCAGGCGTGGGGGAGAAGACGGCGGTCAAGCTGCTGCAGCAATTCGACACGCTTGACAACCTCTATGATAACCTCTGGCAGGTCAAAGATACCTTGCGGCGCAAGCTGGAGCAGGGTAAAGATTCGGCTTATATGAGCCGCGAGCTGGCGCGGCTGTATACCGATGCACCAGTGACGCTCGACCGAGCAGCGATGGCGATGGATAACTGCGACCCAGCGGCGGTGCGGGCGATGTTGCAGCGGCTGGAGTTTCGTAGTTTGCTGCGCCAACTCCCGCCACAGATGCAAGCGGCAGAGAACACCCAGCCGCCCGATGTACCAGTGGTGCAGCATGCGACTGAGCTGCCTGCTCACCAGGCTAAGGCGCTCTTTTTGATGGCCAAGGAGCTGCTGGTCTGGCCAGTCGAGGGCGGCGTGTGGGTGAGCCACGAGCGAGGTAAGGCGGCCCGCCTGAGCTGGCGTGATGCGATTGATGTTATTCCGCATGTGCCGATTGTCGGGCATCGCACTAAGGAATTATTACGTCACTTACTGGCTCGTGGCGTGCGGCAGCTGCCAGTCGTGAAGCACGATACTGCCCAAGGGTCGTTTTTGCTTAATCCACTGCGCACGTCGCGGGCGCTGGCTGATCTCGCAGGGCTGGAGTCGCTTGATGACCCACGCCTCGCTATTAGTGCGCTGTGGGCGGTGTACGACGAGCAAGCTCAGGCGTTTGATGCGCTGCCCGAGCTTGCCCGGGTGGCGCGGACAATGGACTTTCCGCTCATCCCTGTGCTGGCGCGGATGGAGTGGCGCGGTATCCGGCTTGATAGCCGCACACTTGCGGCGATGCAGCGCACCTTGAGCAGCGAGATCGCCGAGTTGCAGCAGCAGATCTATGGCATGGTGGGGTATGAGCTTAATATTGGGAGTCCAGCTCAACTAGCCGAGGCGCTCTTTGTGAAACTCCAGCTGCCAACAGCGGGTATTAAGAAGGGTAAGACGGGTTACTCGACGAGCCAGAAGGAGCTGGATAAGCTCCGGCTGCATCACCCGATTATTGGGCTCGTGGAGCGCTACCGCGAGCTGACGAAGCTACAAAACACGTATGTTGAGGCGCTGCCGCAGCTGACCGATGACGCGGGCTATATCCACACCACCTTCAACCAAGATGTGGTGGCGACGGGCCGACTCAGTAGTACCGACCCAAATTTGCAAAACATCCCGATTCGCAGCGAGCTAGGGCGGCACGTTCGCGATGCCTTTGTGCCAGCGCCGGGCAATGTGTTTGTCAATGCCGACTATTCGCAGTTTGAGTTGCGCCTAGCGGCGGTGCTGTCGGGGGAAGAGGCGATGATTCGCGATTTTAATACCGATATTGATATCCACGCGAACACGGCCGCCCAAGTGTATGGAGTGCCGCTAGACGTCGTGACGAAAGAGCAGCGCCGCCGGGCCAAGGTGGTGAATTTTGGGGTGCTGTATGGGATGAGCCAGCATGGCCTAGCTGCTGCAGCTCATATGAGCTATGCCGAGGCGCAGCACTTTATTGATGAGTATTATCGCCTTCGGCCGAAGCTTAAAGCCTATATGGCGCAGACTATCCAGCAGGCGCACGATGCGGGCTTCGTCCAGACATTGTTTGGTCGCCGCCGCTGGACGCCGGATGTTGCATCGCGCAACTTTGCGGTGCGCAGTGCTGCCGAGCGAGCGGCTGCCAATATGCCCATCCAAGGTACCGAGGCTGACCTCATGAAGCTTGCCATGCTGGCGGTGGAAGATAAGCTGGCCCAGGCTGGAGAGCAGTTGGCCGATGGCCAGCCACTCGGTTGGCAGGTGGTGCAGATTCACGATAGCATTATGGTAGAGTGCCCGCGTGCCCATGCCGAGCAGGTAGGCCACATTCTGCGCGAGACGATGGAAAATATCTACCCTCAGCTTGGCGTTAAGCTCAAGGTCGACGTCTCGATTGGTGATAATTGGGGACAGGTCTAAGAACACCGACCGAACAGAGGTCAGACTATAGACAAATCACTGGTAGTGGTGTATAATCTGGGCCATCACAAGCAAAACAGAATAGAGGTTGGGCATGGCACAAGGCGAAATGTATACATCATTTTCTAATGGTGAAGAGTGGGCTGGCGCTGAGCTGTTCAGTCGGCATAATCCAGAGGCGTATGTCGATAGCGTAGGTCGCTACAGTCCCGAGCAAAATTCTCCCAGCTACCACACCATGCGCAGCGCCATTATCGAAGCAGCCCAGGCGAGTGGCGAATTGCAGCCCCTGACTGAGGCGGAGATGGAGCGGCGAACGCAACAGGAGGCAAAGGTTGAGCATCTCTTACGAGAGGCAAGACGGGCCGAGATCTATGGACGAAATCTGCCTGCGGCAAAAACCCGCGCCGCGCTGCAAAAGCTAGAGCAAAAAACAGTGCCAACTTTTGGTTTTTTGTATAGCCCACAGGGAGATCTGGTTGCATTTGACCACTCTCGGTTCGACTCGATGAACCCGGCCGATTGGCGAGTGGTCTGCTGTGATGTGGGTGGCGAGCCGTTGATGAGGCAGGCAACCCATGTATGGCAATTGACTCGTGATAAATTTGGCGCGATTGGTCTTGTGCCAGATGATGCAACGGCTCGGATCGTTGTGATAACAGCGAGTGAGCAGGGAACAATGCAATACCTTATTGACTGTTATGAAGGGAAGTCACCTTTGGTTACGGCGGTTGAAACACCGAGTGAGGGTGGCGATCGCACGGTGACACCGTATTTAGCAGATTGGAGCCGGACGAGTGCTGCACCAGATGGAGTGGAGGCAGAGAGCGGCAGCCTGCCACATGGTGACGATGCGCTTGTTCGTGTAGCGTAGGTGCGGCGCGTTAGCACTATCTCTTTGCGCCACCAATCTTTATCTATCTCTTTCGCCCTTCTGCGCCCGTACACTTCTTTTTGTCGATGGCTGCACTAGCTTGACTTTTCTTGCGGGAGGTTCTATTGTGTAACAAACTAATAACAACAGCCCTACAAGCGGAGAAAAACCAGATGTATCCCCAGACAACAAACAAATTACCTGATAATTATTACGAGCTTGACCCAATCACACAAAGGGAGATTCGCGAGCGGCTTGGTGTTACTCAAGAGGCAGATTCTGCGCAGTTTGAGAAGAATAAAGCCGCGGCAGAGAGTCTCTACGC
>CAURVP010000002.1:0-75663 GCA_963528475.1 uncultured Candidatus Saccharibacteria bacterium
AAACCAAACCAAACATATGAGCCCTATCAAGAAGGTCAGAGCCAAACGGAGCATACACTACTAGCAAATGGTGAGATGATAGAAGAGACCCCAGCAACAGTTTCACCCCAAAAATTTTCTTGCAGAGCACTAGGCAAAGCAATAAAATCCTGGTGGAAAGAGCGGCACTGGAAGCCAGGTGACCCTTTTTATACAGTAGGGCCAATTGACCCGGGTGACCCTGTGGCAAACGTGTATCCAAAATCTGCAAGAAAATTTTTGCGTGATCACGAGATGACGTGCAGAGAGTATGACATTACGACGAGCTAGCTAGAGTGGATCTTACAATCACTCACTCTTCTCGACGAGCTTAATCATCACTGCTTCGACCTGTGAGCTCGGTCGGTCGCCAGCGACCTCGCCATTCTTTTTCCAGCCTTGCCAGCCCACCCAGGAGAGGTGAGTGTTGTAATAAATATCATAGCGAGCGGCATCGGCGGGACTGAGGCTAAGCTTGAGGGCTTCGAGTGCTTTGCTCTGACCAGTCGTGCCACAGGGCTGCGATGGTGAGAGAGTGATTGGTGGGAGCCACTGGCCAGCAGTTTTTGCTTCGCACTTGATGGTGATGGGTGAACCATCGCGCAGCGATACGGCTTTGCCAAGGCGGATTGCCTCGAGGTAGCGTGATTTGCCAGTGGTGCCAGCCATGATAGGGTGTGACACATCGGGCATCCAGCCGATGTAACCTACGTGGGCAGCGTAGCTCAGTTGGTAGAGATCGGGCACAGCAGTATTGGTTGGGTTATAAAAGGCACCGCCAGGCATGCTGAGTGTATGCTTCGGCACAAGGCGCACCTCTAGTGCTTCGAGCTGCCGGTAGGCACCGGTCGAACCAGCTGGTTGGCCATTCTTGGCCCAACCCATCCAGCCGACGTATTGCGAGTAACCTCGGTACCAGATATCGTATGCAGTGGCAAGTTTGCCAGTGAGTAAGAAGCGGACTGCCTCGATGGAGCGGAACTGCCCTGTGGTGCCGGATACGTCGCCCGCTTGTTTCCAATCTTGCCAGCCGACGTAGCTAATGTGTGATGAATATTGGATGTTGCCTGGCAAGCCCGTTGTGTTGTGGAGCGATGCTTTGATTGCTTCGATGCGGCGGCTTTGGCCAGTGGTACCGCTCATCATCTCATCGCGCACTTCTGGCTGCCAGCCCACCATACCGACATGTGAGCTGAGTAAGAGTCTAAGGGGTGATGGGTCGCCATGTGTTGCAATATTTTTATACGCTACTCCAGATGACTCAGGCGCAGGCGTTCCTTTGCGTACAAGCTTTATTTCGATCGCTTCGATAGCATTGTTAGCTCCGCCAGTCACACCAGCCACTTCACCATTCTTAGCCCAGCCCATCCAGCCAATGTAGCTCACGTGGGTGCGATAGTAGATGTCGTACGCCTGGGCGAGAGTACCGGTTGGCTGGATCTTGATGGCAGTGATTGGTCGGCCAAGCCCTGTTGTACCCGATTGCATACTGCCCTGCACAGTGGGTTGCCAACCGCGCTCATTGCTGTACGAGGTATAAGCTACCTCACCATCGATCGTGAGAGTTTGCATTGCCTTGCTTTGGCCCGTAACGCCTGTAATGCCACGGTTATGAATTACCCCTGTCCAGCCAATGTAGCTGCTGTGCGATCGGAAACTGATAAGTGGTCGACTATGCTGGGTCGAGCCAAACCAGTCGTTCCACACTCGCCAAAAGTTGCGGTTGCCATAGGCGCTGCAATGATCGCCTAAGCCATACATATTAGCCAGGGCTGCTTGATTGGGTTGGTAGGGTGTGTAGGTGTAGAGTGCCGCTGTGGCCTTGCTCTCGATATACACATCGCCAGCGCCGCAGCCTCGCTGCACCACATTCCATAGGATACGATTGGTCGCAAACGGCTTTTTGTACGACCACCACGGTTGCTGCATACTATCCAGATACCAGCGGATGAGCTGTGCTCCTGAGGCAACTTGCATCGAGAAGCCAGCATAGTTGCGATCGCAATTGGCACTGCCACCCGGGCCACTATCGGGGCAGTGTGAGCCCATGGCATAAGTGTATTGGTTCTGGAGGGGCCAAGTGTCAGAGGTGAGTGGGCCAGCCGACTCGGTGGCGATCTTTACTAGCAGGACTTTAGGATTAAGATTATTCTGCTTGGCGGCATCGTAGATAATCTGCGCGGCACTGACTGCTCCAGCGGGAATCGTTCCACCGAAGTTATTGGCAGGGATGTAATTGCCCGGTGTGTATTTGGGTACTTCATAATAGTCTTTGAGGCAGACATATGGTGGCCCGTGCCAACCTCGAGCGGCAGCATACTGTGCTCGGCTGATATCGCGCCGGCCGTGTTCGGCAGCAGGCTGCCGGCCATAAGTGTCGCATTGTGGGTTGAGGCTATTGAGAAACGCCTGAATATCTGCCACTGACATATCGTCGCTATTGGTAAAGAGTAAATCATCAACGATATTGCCTGCTCGCCAATCGGCTGCCGTTACTGCTTGGGCTGGGCGGGAGAGGACAGTTGCAGCAAATAAACTCGCACACAAAACACCAGCAAGGACATATTGCCAATATGTCGAGAAGAGACGAGTAGTGGAGTGTGATTGAGTCATCATCTAGCGAATCTCCTTATCAAGTGTCTTCGTGAGTGCCTTGCCACCACGCGGCGTGACAACGAGAGAGATATGCCACGTACCTTTGGGTAATGATCGGGCGGGCACAGAGAAGCCAGCACAGGTGGAATATTCTGGTTGGTAGATAATGGCAGCATGCTGCTCGGAGCGCTGCTCGCTACTAGTGATCGTCAGCACGCACTGACCAGAGGAAAAGCCTTGTTCTCTCAGCTTAGTAGTCACAATGACCGTCTCGCCTGATTGCTCGGCAGAGAGCTCAATATGTTTCGCTGACGTTGGGATTGGCGCGGGCTGAGCCTGGGTGGTGCGCTGCTGCGAGGTGTCTTTGGTAGTGTTCGTGTCGTGGTTTGTGTTGCTATCTAGAAATGATTCTTTCGTGGCGGCATCGGTCTTGTGCTGTGTTTGTTTTTGGGCTGGTGTTGGCTCGTCTGACAGGGGTGGCAATGGGGCGGGGCGCGTTGCGATATAGGCACCATAACCACCAGCGGCGACGAGCGCAATGCCAATACTAATGATGAGTGTGAGACATTTTTTGGATAGAGTACGTAATAATTTCATAATGATTGTGCTATTAGTGTTCCATGTCACTATAGCATAAGCGTCATGAAAGGGGAAGATGAAAAAGGATTTTTTGAAAATCCTTGCACGATTGTATATTTATATTTTCTGTAGTGCGATGAGGTCTATATCATCAAGGGTGTAAATTTGCCTAGCTAGAAATAATAAGACCGCCAACTCTACCCGGAACAACGACTGGCAAAACCAGTGATGATACAAGCTCATCCTCACCCTCCAAAAGGGCGGTATCTATGAAGACAGGATAATCATGACAAGCTGCGTTTCAGAACTATACTAGTACTAGTACTAAAAAATCGTCGGGATAGTGCCAGATTTATACGCATTCACGAGATGATTACGCCACCGGCGGCACTGGTATCGGCGCGTGGTAAGCCCAATAGGTGCCAAAGGTATAGTACAGCAAAATTGCCCCGCAGCCGAAGAATATAAGGGCATGAAATACCTTAGCCGAGGCGGTGTTGAACCAAACATACTTGCGTAGCCACACCCCACAGGGAATGAGTAACACGAGTAGCGCCGTAAAGTAACGCCCCTGCACTCCATCAGCGTAGTATGCACCAGCACCAAAGCGAATTGGTAGCAGCGCCCAGGCGGTGTACATCGCATATGAAACCGCCGCAATAAAGACGGCAACAGTAGTGAGGTTGGCCGCGGCTAATCGACCAGCAGCTGGCGCTAGTGCTTGTTCCTCAGCCTTATCACGCTTGATGAGTGCAAGAAAGACCAGTAGAAAGAGTGGAATCAAAACAAAGAGCGGCAGGTGATATTTGAAGCTTGAGAAGTCGCCCACACTACCACGTACCACAATGTCGGTGTAGCCAATGTTTGGATTGATATAGGTATTAAAGAGGATGCGGATAAACCCGAGTGGATTATGATGCAGTGGATTATCGGCTGCACCAGATGAAAGGAGCGCACCATCATAGATCTTTTGCCAGACGAGTAGTGCCGCCAGCGATACAATGCCAGCGCCCGCGATCAGCGCCCATTTATGCAGGTTGAAGGGGAGCTTCTTGAAAAGTGATGGTAGCTTCGGCAGCTCGGTGTTTGGGATGAAGAGTCGCCCTGGCAAAAACAGCAGTGGAAAGAGCAGCAAACCATTAACCGCCTTGGTCAGTGCCAGCAGTGCCGCTATAGCTAAGAGGCCGGCAACTTGCTTGCGACGGATCGGCGTTTCTTGGGTGTAGAGATTGAGAGTCATGGCGGTAATGAGGAATATCGCCACGTTCGTCATGACGTCGCTCGAGAGTGAGGCGGCGAGATGAACCATTAGTGGTAACAGCCCCACTACTGCAAAGACCCACTTACCAATCCGCACCCACTTGATAATGAAAAATACACTCAGCGCATAGAACAGTAAGTTTGCAATCCGCCCAAAGAGAATCGTCAAACCCGTCGACCCGTTGAAGAGATTAGCAATAAAAATACCAAGCGTTTGCGGCGCATGCATAATGGGTGCGTAGCCCACGGCACTGTTACATTTGCTTGTCTTGAGTTCTGAGCGGTTGATAGGGCGCGAATAATCAGCGCTGATATTGCCATGATACACCGATGATGCTCGGCCATTAACGTCCACTGGGTAGGTGCAGCGCTTGGACTCGAGGCGACCATCAGCTAGCGCATACGCCCGCAAGTAGTGCATGTTCTCATCACTTACTGATAGCTGCGGCACAAAAAACGCCGACAATAAGCCAAACAACAAACACAGCGAAAGAAAGACTCGCTCTGGCCGTGCAATAAATGATTCGAATGATGCCCAATATTTCTTCATAACACGCCTGATTATAGAGCACAAATCACAACAGAGCAAATTATGGTCTAAATCGCAGGAAATAATCAACCAGTGGTATACTAAGTAAGATTATGCAATCTAAAAATTATATCTGGAACTCTATTGGCTCCTTTTTGCAAAGTGCTATCTCGCCAGCACTCCTGCTGCTTATTACGCGGCTTAATGGCATTGCCGACTCGGGAATTTTTTCCTTTGCGTTGTCGCTCTCGGTAGTGTTTTGGGCGATTGGTTTGTGGGGTGGGCGTACTTACCAGGTGTCGGATGTGCGCAAAGAGTTTAGTAGTAGCAGCTACCTTGCCGTTAAACTCGTGACGTCGATCGTGATGATGGTAGGTGCGGTGCTGTTTTGCGTGGCAAATCACTATGATGTCGTGAAGTCGAGTATCATCATCGCGCTCGTACTCTTCAAGGCGCTGGAGGCAGTAGCCGATGCGCTTTACGGCGTACTGCAAATCCACCACAGGCTCTACGTTGTTGGCTATTCGCTTACTATTAAGGCAGTGGGTGGGTTTGGAGCATTTTTGCTCGTCGATATGCTTGTGCATAGTGTGCTGTGGGGGGTAGTAGCAATTGTGATGGTCAATGCCCTCATGCTTGTGTTGTACGATTGGCAACAAGTGCAGCGATATGAATCTATTCAGCTTCACATCGACCATCTCGTGCCTAAGCTACGCCATGTTGGTATGATCATGCGGCGCTGCGCACCAGTGTTCCTTACCACATTTTTGACGATGTTTTCGCTTAATATTCCGCGCTATTTCCTTGATACATTCCACACACACGAGATCGCTTATTTTGGTATTATGGCTATGCCCATTACCTTACTCTCGCTATTTATTACCTTCATTATTCAGCCTAATATTGTGCAATTGTCGGAGCTCTATCATCAGCAAAAGCGCCTTGAGTTCCACGCTTTAGTGAGCAAGATTATCCTTATCGTCTTGGGTATTAGTGCACTAACACTGATTGCGACGTGGCTAGTTGGGGCACCGCTTCTTACTCTCATTTTCAATGCACGCATTACTGATTACCGCACCGAGCTACTCATCATGGTAGTGGGAGCGGTGGCTAATGCGCTGGTATCGATTTATATCAATATCCTCACCGTGCTGCGCGAATTTAAGGGGCAGTTCTATATACTTTTGCTGAGTAATATTATACTCACAGTCGTGTCATATAGCGTGGTGCAGCACTATGCGATGCTGGGCAGTGTGCTGTGTTTTATGGTGGCAGGCATCATCCAAGCAGTGCTGCTCGCGGTGGTCTATCGCCGACAACTGCGCTCTATGGCTGCGTAGTGTGAGTAGATAGTTTCTACCTCCCCCAATCCCTCCGACAGGGGTACCAAAAGGGTTGAGTCTATGAGATACTGACCTCTTATGCTGGGATAAACGATCATTCAATTGACTACAACGATATGAGGGACCTAATGGTGTTATATGAGTTTTTAAAGAGGCAGGGTAGCTCTTTAGTATATCCTTTGTTTCACATCAACCATACGATTTCATATATTTCAAAAAGCTTACGCTAACTGTGCTATAATAGCGGAAACAAAGGAGGGTATATGAGCAAGGGGATTGTAATATTGGGTTGTAATGGTCAAGTGGGGCGGGCGCTCCAGGAGATATATCCAAAGGCAACGGCGCTGGGTCACCAGCAGCTCGACATTGCTGATGAAGAGCAGGTGCTTGGATATGATTGGTCGGGTGTAGATGTCATTATCAACGCAGCGGCGTTCGTCAATGCCGATGGATCCGAAACGCGTGAAGGTCGCACTAAAGCGTGGCAGGTTAATGCTGTTGGCCCGCGCAACCTTGTCAAGGTAGCGCTGGAGCATGATATTACACTGGTGCACTACTCATCCGACTATGTCTTTGATGGGACGAACAAAAACCACGGTGAGGATGAGTCACTCTCACCACTGTCGGTCTATGGTGATGTCAAGGCAGCAGGGGATCTACTAGTTAGCCTTGCGCCACGTCATTATGTACTGCGTGTCTCGTGGGTGATTGGTGATGGGCACAACTTCCCACGGACAATGAAGCGCCTGGCTGACATGCGCATCAATCCCAAGGTTGTGGATGATCAATATGGTCGGCCAACCTTTGCGTCGGAGATTGCGCGTGCCACCAAGCATTTGATAGATACCAAGGCTGAGTATGGCTTGTATCACGTTTCTAACTCTGGGCCGATCAAGTCGTGGGCAGAGCTTGCCGAGGATGTATTCGAATATGCAGGGCACGATCGCGATAGGGTTGTAAAAGTGTCAACACAAGAGTATAGTAAAGACAAGATTCCGTTTGCACCTCGACCGATGTATAGTGATATGAATTTGTCGAAGTTGCACAACACCGGATTCATCAGTGAGAGCTATCAGCCATTACTGGAAAACTACGTAAAAAACATAGCAGCGGTGGAATAAAGGAGAGAGGCAGGCCATGCCCAGAGTCAAAAAGAAAATCTTAAACGTCTTGTATCAGAGTGACGATAACTACGCAGTGGTGAGTGCGATTTCGATCGCATCATTGCTTGAGAATAACAAGACACTCGATGAGATTCATATTTTTTATTGTGGGTATAAGCTAAGTAAGCAAAGTAAGGATCGTCTCAAAAAGTTGGTTGAAAAATACCCCAACGCCTATTTAACATTTATCAATCCTAACGCGTACCACAAGAAATTACAGAAGCTAGGCGTTAAGCCGTGGCATGGCGTGTATGTGACGTGGCTCAAGATGCTGGCTCTTGCCGATCTTGATATCAAGACCGATCGCGTACTCTACCTTAATCCGCATACGATCATTACCAGCTCGCTCGATGGTTTACTGGAGCTTGATTTTGAGAAAAATATCATGGCACTAGCCTACGACACTCTCACCAATCAGCACAAAGCAACGATTGGCCTCCAGCCTACCGATGGCTACTACAACTGTGGTATCATGCTCATCAATCACAAAAAATGGCTCAAAGATGATGTGTCGAGTCAAGTGATAGAGCACCTGTCGAAGAAAAGTGACTATGTCATTGCCGATCAAGACCTCTGTAATGTTATGTTCAGAGGGCAGATTAAGACGCTCGATATCGCCTATAATTTCTCTAGTGCGTTTTATGCTTATCGGCCGCAAGATCTGCTGCGCATTAATAATCTTAAGCAGCCGTATTTCTATAGTTACGACGAGATTATGACTAACTATTACAGTCCCAAGATTATTCACTCGCTCTATGGCATTCAGGGTAAACCATGGGAAGTTGGCAACAAGCACCCGAACCGACTGCTGTGGCAAAAGTATTTTGCACTCACTCCGTGGAAAAACACCGAGCTCCCACACGCTAAAAAAACACTGGTGTGGTATCTGTATGATGTCTTACCTCGCCCAATCTTTATGCAGCTATACATCATGGCAGTGGAGCGCAAGTTTGCCGAGGTCGATAAAGAGAAAACCGAGACTACTGAAGCAAACGTGAGGTAGCGTATATAATAAAACAAACCGGCTCGAGGAAATCGAGCCGGTTTCGTCGTGTGCTGCAAAGGGTAATATTTCTTGATGTAGAATAGTGTAAATTATTTATACTCTTACTATCATGTATATTACTCAAAACAGCGCGTTATTCTAAAATTTCTTGATATAAAAATATAAAAAAGTGTTTTATAAAAGTGAAAACCGATTTTCGCGTCTATTATCTCATCTATAATAAAACTGAAATGAGCTAATAGAGAAAATAATAAGCGAATTGCTACTAATGAATGTCATTCTCTAGTTTTATTATGCAATAGTGCAAGAGCAAAGAGACGCTAATTTACCATAAAATAACCGCTATTTTTATAGAGGTGAGAGGATATTCAAATTACCAACTAAGACAACAACTGATGAATGCGCGATGTAATATGGAGCCGCGCTGCCCGAGCGGCTTTATGCCAGCCAACCGATGCGAAACGCTGAGCATAGCTACTATATACTGCATTTTCTTCTGCAAAGCGCACGCCATCCTTTGACTTTTCCTTGCTTGAGAGCGACTGGGCAAAGCGCCGGTATTGGAATGTCTCAGTCTGATCAAAAGCAAGTACTGCTCCGTCAAGAATAAAATCAAATACCAAGACAAGATCTTCTAGTATAGTATACGTCGCATCAAAGGAGTACCGCTTAAGTGTCGCTGTCTTCCAGACAATCGATGGGAAGTAGAGCCAGTCGCCATGACTCAGAGACGTTGCGAGCTTTTCGCCTGAGTAAAGCCCCGATTTACGAGGCTGCAAAAATCGCTTAACACGGTCAACCAATGGGAGATATAGCTGCCCCTTATCATTAATCACTTGCACTCCTGGCTGATAAAAATCTGCCTCACCAATTGTCTGTAGTGCTACTGCTACGCACTCCGGCAAGAGCCGATCATCACACCCCACAATCATACAGTGTGGTGCCGTTACGTGCTGGACGGCAAAGTTGAAGTTATTGGTAATGCCGAGGTTTTTCTTGTGTCGGATATAGGTGATGCGTGAATCGGCGAGTTTTGTGTAATAATCGCGTGCTTCGGTCGATGGGTAGTGATCATCAAGAATGGTCAGGTGCCAGTCGTCGCTCGTCTGAGCCAAGACAGAGTCAACCGCTTCTTTGAGAAGAGCGAATTCGCCCCAGTAAGGGATGACGATATCGAGTGATTTATTTTTTGTCATGAGCCGAGAGTTTAATTGACAATTCTTGATGGAGGTCGCGCACGCGGCGTTCGTTTTGGTCAATCCGCTGGCGCTGCGTGTTGACGATGTAGAAGAGTAACACAATCGCTGTCGTCTGGACAATATCAAACAAGCTCAATTCCGACGAATCAAACGGTGGGTGGCCAATCGAAATATTATACAACGGGAAGCAGCTTAGCAGCACTGCCATCACTACCAGCCACATCACCACCTGGTGGCGCAGACGAGTGATAGTGATCTTGCGTAATTTATATTGGGTGATGATATTGACGAGCGCCAAGAGAATAATTGGCACATTGAGTAAGACAAGGGCAAAGTATCTCATTCGAAGAGCTCCGTTAAGCGTTGTTTGAATAAGCGTTTGACGATATTGATGGCATTCCAGTTGTTTTGACCTTTAGCACGGGAGTAGTCGGTGTAGATTGCCTTGATTGGGTATTCACCAATTGTCATCCCCGCTTGCTTGGCACGCCAGATCATCTCCGAGCAAAATTCGTAACCAGTTGACTTCCAGTCGAGGTCATCAATGGCGCGGCGCGAATAGATACGTAGGCCAGACTGTGAGTCCGTCACATTAATACCAAATAAGAGCTTGGTGATCAAACTCAAGCCTTTATTGCCGAGCACTTTTGTCTTGGACATACCGGTGCTGTCAATGAGACGACTGCCAATGAGCAAATCGGCTTGGCGCTCATCGATCTGCGTGATGCCTGCCAATACATCTTCTGGCGCGTGCTGGCCATCGGCGTCCATCGTGGCGGCAATGTCATATCCATGCTGCCGAGCATACGATAGACCAGTTAATGTTGCGCCGCCCGCACCAGAGTTAAGGATATGATCGATCGTAATGGCACCACCTTTTTTAGCTTGGGTAAGTGTGTCGTCCTTCGATCCATCATTTACCAGCACAACGTCGATCGTATAGCCAGCCGCCTTGGCTTTGGCAAAGACTCGCTTGGATTGTCTGATCACGTCCTTGATGACCGTCGCTTCATTGTAGGCTGGGACGATCACGCACACTGTCTTGGTATTCGTTTTCATATTGGTATTATTATACTACGCCGAGAGGTAATTTCCGTAGCCTGATTTTTTTAACGGTGCAGCAAGTTCGGCAAGCTGCTTGTCGGTAATCCAACCGTTGATGTGCGCAGTCTTTTCGGGGCTGCCAACGACTTGGCCGGTGCGATTCTGTACAACGCGCACAAAGTCCTCAGCATCGGTCAGGCTGCTAATCGTCCCAGTATCAAGCCATACATCGCCATTATCCAGTGTCTGGACCTTCAGTTTGCCACGACGCAGATACTCAGCGTTCACAGAGGTAATTTCTAACTCGCCACGGTCGCTTGGCTGGACATTCTTCGCAATTTCTACCACATCATTGTCGTAGAAATAGAGTCCCACTACTGCAAAGTTCGACTTAGGCTGGGCGGGCTTTTCTTCGATCGACACCGCATGATTGTTATCATCAAAGGCTACAACGCCATACCGCTCTGGGTCAGATACTTTGTAAGCAAAGACCACACCACCATCTGGGTCGGTGCAGGCACGCAGCGAATCATCGAGCGCTGCGCCGTAGAAGATGTTATCGCCCAAGACGAGCGCCACCTTGTCATCACCAATAAACTCCTCACCAATGATAAATGCTTGTGCCAAGCCATCGGGGCTGGGCTGAATGGCATATTGCAGATTGATACCCCACTGCGCACCATCACCAAGCAAGCGCTGGAAGCCTGCTTGATCAGCTGGGGTAGTGATGATGAGGATGTCGCGAATCCCTGCTTGCATCAGCGTGGTGAGAGGGTAATAGATCATCGGCTTATCATAGATGGGCATCAGCTGTTTGCTAATTGCTTTAGTAATCGGCCACAGGCGCGAACCCGAACCACCTGCCAAAATAATACCTTTCATACGTAAAACTCCTTTGTTCTAACTATATACTTATCATACCAGATAAAGTAATAGTACCATAATACCGAAGATAATGGGAATATATAACAGTGTACGAAAGAGTCAGTCTAGATAATGCACGAAGTCAAACAGAATTATCCACGTCGTGAGATGATACCCTAAAGCTATGACAAATAGTCAAGGGCTACTTTAATGGGTTATTTAGAGTAACATATTCACGTAGTGCCTCGCGCCAGTCTTGGCTAACGAAGCCAGTCGCATGAAGTTTATCAAGGCTGAGGTCACTATTGAGCGGTCGTGGTGCGACGCCGGGCTTATTAGCAAAATACTCGGCAGTGGTTGTATCTGTTACTAGTAAGTCATCACGCCCTGCTAAGGCAAAGATCTGCCGTGTAATGTCTGCCCAGCTTACCAGTGGACCACTATTTGTTACATTGTAGGTGCCGTATGGTGCCTTATTCTCTACTAAGTAGTCAATCGCCCGTGCAATTTCTGGCGTGAAGCTCAGGCGGCCGATTTGGTCTGCTACCACTGTTGGTGCGATATTTTTTGCGGCCAGGCCGAGCATCGTTGTCACGAAGTTTTTACCATCGCCGATCACCCAGCTGGTGCGGATAATATAGTGCCGTGGCGTGGTGCTCGCGGCAATGTCGCCTGCTGCTTTGGATGCACCATAGACACTTAAAGGGCTAAATAGCTCATCTTCGGTATGTGGTGCTGTCTCACCATCAAAAACATAATCGCTCGACACATGAACCAAGGTAATGTCTCGCTCAGAGCAGATACGAGCAAGCTGTCCCACCGCTTGGGCATTGATGCGCCAGGCTACTGCGCGGCCCTCCGATGTTTCTGCGCCGTCAACATTGGTATAAGCAGCAGTGTTGATGATTGTCGTAATGCTGGACCAGTCGAAGTTCGCAATAGCTGCTGCGCTGCAGAGATCGAGGTCATTGTGTCCAATCGCCCGAGCGCTAGGGTATTGCTGCTGCATTGCTTTGGCCAATTGCCCGTTGGCACCAATGATGAGGGTAGAGGTGTAATCTGTCATGCACGCTTCCTTTCTTTTTATAATTCCATTGGCTGTACGTCACGCAGGAGTGGGTGCGCAGCATCTTTGTCAGAGATGATCGCCTGATCTTTGCCAAGTGGCCACGCAATATCGAGCGCTGGGTCAAAGAGATTGACAAAGGTATACTGCGCATCTGGTGACCAATGGGCGTCAACCAGGTAGGTATATGCCACATTATCGTCCAGTGTCTGATAGCCATTTGCCACGCCCTTGGGTACAAACACCGCTGTGCCAGGATTAATTTCTACAGAGAATGTGTGGCCGAAGGTTGGGCCTTGGCGCACATCACACCATGCACCGAACACGCGGCCATTCGCAGTGCTAATGAACTTGTTCCAGGGCTCGGCGTGTAGCCCACGTGTTGCACCAGCTTTGTCATTAAAGCTGATATTGTTTTGTACAATGGTAAAGGCAGGTAGCCCCAGCGCTTCCATCTTCTCCTTCTGGTAATTTTCTTTGAACCACCCACGGTTGTCACCATGGACAGGCAGTTTAATGACGAATAGTCCTGGAATTGGTGATTCAGTCACAGTAAGGTCGTTATAGCTTGATGGGTCGAAATTCATGCGTTCTCCTTTCGCCATATATGATAATAATGGAGGCCAGCTAGTGTCTGGCAGTCGTTAATATCGCCTTGGGTAATAAGCTGGTCAATCTCCTCGTTGGTGAAGAACCGCATATCGCTAAATACTTCATCCGATTGTTCTTTGTTGCCGCCAAAAGACAGGTCTCGTGCCAAGCACACCGCCATTTTCTCTGTCATTAGGCCGTTGCAGACATATGCTTCACCGAGCTTCTCCCACGACTGGGCAACAATACCAGTCTCTTCCTCTAGCTCACGCTTGGAGGCGGTGAGCAGATCTTCGCCGTCACCACCGCCACCAGGCAGTTCCCAGCCAAAACTCTGTGACGGATAACGGAAGCCGCACACCAGGTAGATTCGCTCATGCTCGTCGACAGCGACGACCATACACGAGTTTCGCGACTCCATATAGCCGTATACCCCCAGGTTGCCTGCGTGGTCGCGTGTTTGGTCTTCGTGGATGGTGATCCAGGGGTTTTGGTAGGCGATCTTGCTACTCACGCGAGTTTTGCTGGGGGTATCAGGCATTGGCTTATTGTCCTTGCTTAGCGTAGGTTGCTTCTACAGCGGCTTTTTGGGCTTGCCACCAGTCGCGGTTGGTGGTGTACCACTCAATGGTTTGGCGTAGGCCGTTAGCCATGCCATCTTGGTCGGTATATTGTGGTTGCCAGCCAAGCTCGCGGCGCAGCTTGCTCGAGTCCATTGCATAGCGCATGTCGTGGCCAGGGCGATCATTGACATGCTCGTACCAGTCCTTACCTTTACCCATTAAGTCGCAGATCATCTCAATCACCGCTTTGTTATTGACGTGGTCGTTATCTGCACCAATGATGTAGGTGTCGCCCAGCGTGCCTTTCTCGAGAATTAAATGCACCGCTGAGTTATGGTCATCGACATGGATCCAATCGCGTACTTGCTCGCCCGTGCCATAGAGCTTTGGTTTGATGTCGCTCAGGATGTTAGTAATTTGCCGCGGGATAAATTTCTCGATGTGCTGGCGAGGGCCGTAGTTGTTGGAGCAGTTGCTAATCGTCGCCTTCACACCAAAGCTGCGAATCCAGGCGCGCACCAGCATATCGCTCGACGCCTTAGTGCTCGAGTAGGGGCTAGATGGGTTGTATGGTGTTTCCTCAGTAAAGCGATTTGGATCGTCCAGTGCTAGATCGCCAAACACTTCATCGGTGCTAATGTGATGGAGGCGCTTGTTGTGGTTACGCACTGCTTGCAAAATAGTGTACGTGCCATACACGTTGGTATCGAGGAAAGGCTTTGGGTCGCGCAGTGAGTTATCGTTATGACTCTCCGCCGCAAAGTGGACAACGATATCCGTCTCGGCAATCAAGCGATCCATCAGTTCGGCATCGCAAATATCGCCCTGCACGAAGGTAATCTGATCGCGCACTCCATCAAGGTTGTGCGGGTTCGCAGCATATGTCATCTTATCGACGACAGTGATTTCATATTCCGGCTTGTGATGAACGGTATAATGCACGAAGTTCGAGCCAATGAACCCCGCACCACCGGTGATAAGCAGTTTTGTCATAGCTGTATTATAGCGTGAAATAGGGGATGGTGTCGAGATATACAAGAGTAATGGTATAATATAGCAACAGAAGCTTTCTAACGATAAACAACAAGGAGATAGTAATAAATGCGAGTAGTAATTGTCAGTGGTTATTTTAACCCGCTCCATGGTGGGCATATCGACATGATCGAAGCAGCTGCCGCAATGGGCGACAAACTGATTGTTATTGTCAACAACGACAAGCAACAGTTGCTAAAAAAAGGCAAAATTATCCTCAATGAAAGCAATCGCCTACGCCTCATGCGTGCCCTCAAAGGTGTTGACCAAGTGATCCTATCGATCGACGAAGATCCCACACAAATCAAATCACTCGAGATGGTTGCTGGCCAATATCCTGGCGACCAACTTATTTTTGCCAACGGTGGTGATCGTGACACTGAAAAGGCTATTCCCGAAGCAGAAGTGTGTAAAAAGTACAATATAGAAATGCGCTTCGACGCCGGTGAGGGCAAACCAGATTCCTCAACCCGTATCAATAAAGCGACTGGCCAAGAATAGTAGGCGTCTAAACCAGACCTTGCTATTTTTACAGTAACAAAACAGCCCAATATCCATGGGCTGTTTATTATTTTTTATAGAGTAACCTTTAGCAGACAATAATGGTTTGTATACATTTATTACTCAGAGATGCAAAAGTACATAGCAAGAAGTCTACGTCCTTGAATAATAAAATTATTGTATGAACAAATAATATACTCAGTTTGAATATAATAAACACTTTGTTCATTGCATAATACCATCATGGGGTATTATCTAAATTTAATTCTTATAGCCGTTTGGGTTGTGAGACTGCCAGCGCCAGGAGTCTTCACAGGCTTGTTCGATGGACAATTCTGCTTGCCAACCAAGCTCTTGCTGTGCCTTACTACAGTCGGCATAGCAAGCTGCAATATCACCAGCCCGGCGTGGTTTTATCTCGTATGGAATGTCATGCTTGCACGCTTTGCCAAAGGCGCTAATGATCTCCAAAACAGAGGTACCATGGCCAGTGCCAAGGTTATAGGTGTGCTCACCTGGCTGCATGTGTGATAGGGCGGCTACATGTCCCTTAGCAAGATCGACGACATGAATGTAGTCGCGTACACCAGTGCCATCAGGTGTGTCGTAGTCATTACCAAATACACCAACGCTTTGCAATTTTCCAACCGCAACTTGTGCAACATAGGGCAGGAGATTATTAGGGATGCCATTTGGATCTTCACCAATCATACCTGACACATGCGCACCAATTGGATTAAAGTAGCGCAAGATAGTCGCCTGGAAGTCGGGGTGCGCCACGCAATAGTCACGAATGATCTGCTCTATCATATATTTCGTCCAGCCGTATGGATTGGTAATACCGGTGCCAGTGCGTGATGATTCAGTGAGTGGCAATGACTCTGGTGTGCCATAGACCGTCGCAGAGCTTGAGAAAATAAGTCGATGCACTCCATGTTGTCGCATTGCAGCTAAGAGGGTGAGGGTTGAGCTAAGATTGCAGTCATAGTATTCCAGCGGTTTCTCAACCGACTCACCAACTGCCTTGAGTCCAGCAAAGTGAATCACAGCACTGATATCATGCTTGGTAAAAATCGCATCGAGTGCCGATCGGTCGCGCACATCAGCCTCGACAAAGGGGATGGTTGTGCCAGTAATTGTTTCGACACGTCGCAGACTTTCGCGGCTGGCATTGGCGAGGTTGTCAATAACGACGACGTCAAATCCTGCCGCAATAAGCTCAATAATGGTGTGGCTGCCAATATACCCAGCGCCACCAGTGACTAAAATCGTTTCTCTACTCATATCACCTAGTATACCCCTTCGTCGAAAAAATGTCGAACATATCATATTATTCTTTGTCTATAGTATGAACATATCGGCTTAACTATTGCTGAGAATGAACACCGCATTCGTTCTTGCTTTTTTGTCATTTTTCTTTATCTTTTATAGGTAAAGTACTATTGGTGTAAAAACATCAACACAATCTAACAGAGAAAAATCATTGTAATTTTTACATTCTTGCAAAATTGTTTAAAAATGAGAGTACACTAGAAGGCAAAGACCAAAGCGCCATAATACAAGAGGAAAGGAAAAACCTATGTGTGGAATAGTTGGATATATCGGAACGCGGCCAGCGCAGGGTGTACTGCTGACGGAGCTCAAGCGGCTTGAATATCGCGGATATGATAGTGCTGGTATTGTTACACTCGACAAGGATGCTGCGCCAACGTTGCTCCGAACGAAAGGCAAGGTGGCTGCGCTGAATGAGCTTACAGCTCGCCACAAGACAACTGATACGGTTGGCATTGGTCACACTCGCTGGGCAACCCACGGGGCACCCAGCAAACGCAACGCTCATCCACATCAGGTGGGGCAGGTCTACGTTGTACATAACGGCATTATCGAGAACTATCAGGCGCTCAAGACGATGCTTGCAGCACATGAGTATGAATTTAAGAGTGATACTGATACTGAAGTATTGACGGCGCTCATTGACTACCTGCACAAGCAAGCACCAGACCTCTTGGCGGCAGTGCGAGGTGCGCTCAAAATGGTGGTAGGCACGTATGGTTTAGCAGTTGTTCAAGCGAATGACCCTGATGAGATTATTGTGGCACGCAAGGGTAGCCCACTCATTGTTGGGCTCGGCGATGGCGAAACGTACATTGCCAGTGATGCATCGGCCTTGGTGGGGTATACCAACCAAGTGGTCTATCTGCATGATGGCGAAGTAGGGCGCTGCACTCGCACTGGCCTCGAGCTCCAAACGACGGATTCGCAAGTGGTTGACGTGCAAGTAGAGACGCTAGAGATGGACTTGCAAGCTATTCAAAAACAAGGGTACGACCACTTTCTCCTCAAAGAAATATTTGAGCAGCCGACTAGCCTTGCGGCAACGCTGGCCGGGCGTGTGATTGTCGCACAGCGCTATGCCAGGCTGGGCGGCATAGGTCTGAGTGATACTGCATTGCGGCAGATTAAGCATGTGATGATTGTGGGCTGTGGCACGGCGTATTTTGCGGGGATGCAGGCTAGTTATTTTATTGAGCAACTGACTGATGATGTAACAGTAAGTGTAGAGATTGCTAGTGAGCTGCGCTACCGAGCATATAACATCCCCGAGCATACCGTTGCGCTCATTGTGAGCCAGAGTGGTGAGACGGCCGATACATTGGCCTGTCTGACGGAACTCAAACGACGGGGTGTGACGTGCCTTGGTGTCGTCAATGCAGTGGGGAGCACGATTGCGCGCGAAGTTGACGGTGGAGTATATGTACACGTGGGGGCGGAGATCAGTGTGGCCAGCACCAAGGCCTTTACTTCGCAAGTGGCGGCAATGACAATTTTTGGCCTTATGCTCGCAGCGGCCAAGGGAACGAACCCACAGCTGATAGGTGAGTTTATTAACGAGCTTGAGATGCTACCAGCCGAGATCGAAAAGACGCTGGCTAAGCAAGCTGATAGCATCAAAAATATCGCACATAATTATGCTCACTATAATCATGCGCTTTATATTGGTCGCGATACACTTTACCCAGCTGCACTTGAGGGCGCACTTAAGCTTAAGGAGGTAAGCTATATTCATGCTGAGGCTTATGCGGCAGGCGAGCTCAAGCATGGGCCAATTGCCCTGATCGACGATCATTTCTTCGAAATGTGTTATTTGCAGGACAACTGGCTGTACGAAAAATCGCAGAGTAATTTGATCGAGATGAATGCACGTGGTGCTCATGCGATTGTTATTACCGATACGGATAAACGCGTACCTGCCGAGACGGTGGTGCGCGTTGCAACTAAGCTGCAACACCTCACGCCAATTTTGTTTAATGTTATATCACAGCTTTTTGCTTACTATATGGCAGTGGAGCGGGGACACGACGTCGACCAGCCGCGCAATCTTGCCAAGAGCGTGACGGTGGAGTAAGGTATAGGTAAAATCTCTCCTTTGCGCTACACTGATACTATGAGTAAACAACCCAAAATTGCCATTGTCTGCGACTTCTTGACAACAATGGGTGGTGCCGAGAATGTCGTGTTGGCCATGCACGAAGCTTTTCCGGATGCGCCGATCTATACCGCAATGTATAATGAGGACAAAATGCCAGCCTTTGCTGAGCTTGATGTTCGGCCGTCGTTTTTGCAAAAAATCCCGCGCAAGGTGCGCACGTATTATAAGCTGTTTCCAACACTGGCTGTTAAAGCGATGCGGCGACTTGATTTGCGTGAGTTTGATATCATCCTCACTAGTTCATATATGCATGGTCATCAGGTGAGAAAGACGCGGCCCGATCAGGTTATTATCAACTATTGTCACACACCACCACGATACTACTGGAGCCACTACAATGAGTATCGGCGCGACCCAGGCTATGGTAATCTTAATCCACTCATCCGCACACTCATGCCGCTCATGGTACCACACCAGCGCAAGCTAGACCTTCAAGCGGCCCGGCAAGTTGATGTTTTCTTGGCAAACTCTACCGAAACACAACAGCGCATTAAAAAATATTACAATCGAAATAGTATAGTTATTCATCCACCAGTAGATATAAACCGGTTTACGCCTGCTACCGAGCGAGGTGATCATTATGTGACGATTGGCCGGCAGTTGCCATACAAGCGGTACGACTTGGCAGTCACGGCAGCGACGAAGCTTGGCAAGAAGCTGATCGTCTTTGGTAATGGCCCCGCACACAATAGGCTCGTTGATCTGGCTGGTCCAACAGTTGAGTTTCGCACCGATCGCTTCGGCGATGCGAGCGATGCCGAATATGAGAAGGCTATTACGACAGCGCGTGGTTTTATCTATCCAGCAGAGGAGGACTTTGGGATTGTCAGTGTTGAAGCGCTAGCGGCTGGTGCTCCAGTGATTGGCCTAGCGCGTGGTGGGACAACAGATATCGTGACGTCGCCCGAAGTGGGTGTGCTATTCGACCGACAGACGAGCATTAGCGTTGCTAAAGCAATTGAGCAGGCCGAGAAACGAACCTTTGATCCGACGGTCTTGCGTCGCACCGCACAGCGTTTTGACAAGACGCTATTTCTAACCAAGCTACGCAAGGTAGTGCGTGACCAGATGATACAGTAGTACAGTTTGTGACTTAAATAGAGGATGCCTATCGAGGTTACTCTCTTACATAGGACTCACAATGATATGGTGCCACGTGCTATTTTGCACCTGTCTTGCGTAGCACTACACCAATCGTCTTGAATAGAATCTTGATATCTAGCCAGAAGCTCCAGTTTTGGGCATAAAATAGCTCAAGCTCAATTCGCTCATCGAAGCTCAGGTTTGAGCGCCCAGACACCTGCCATAAGCCCGTCACCCCTGACTTCACGCTGTGCAAGAGTGCCGTACGGGCTGAACTAAACTTCACTTCTTGGGGTAGAATTGGCCGCGGCCCAACTAAGCTCAAATCACCACGAAAGACGTTGAAAATCTGGGGTAATTCGTCGAGTGATGTTGCCCGCAAAAAATTGCCAAAGCGAGTGATGCGTGGGTCGTGTTCGACCTTGCGGTTTTTTTCATACTCTTCAGCCAGGTCGTCGCGACCCATTGCACGGAATTCATCAGCCGCGTCTTGCTTGCCATATTGTGCACCCATACTACGGAACTTGATGAGCTGGATTGGCTCGGAGTAGCGGCTAAGGCGCTTTGAGATATAAAATGCTGGCCCAGGGTTAAAGATCTTTTGCATAATGATAAGGAGTACAAAAAGCGGGGCAAGGACGATGAGCAGTATGCCAGAAATAATTGTGTCGAAAATCCGCTTTGCGATTTCTCCCCAGCCAATGAGTGGTGTTTGACTAACGGTAATCATTGGGTAGCCAAGAAAAACATCAATAGTGTTTTTGCCAGTATAAAATTCTGGCTCGCCAGGGATGAAGTTGTATTGAATATGGTTGACCTGTGCGGCACCAAGCACTTTTTGATTCTTTTCTTCGTTTTCGTAGAGGTTGGTTTGGATAATGGTGTCGATCTTGAGCTCCTTGATCTGCGCAAGGGCAGGGTCGAGTGATGCAAAATGAACAACATCGAGTCCGGGTGGCACAAAGCGCTTGGGGCCAGCCATTGCCACAACACGAAAACCTGACTTGTAGGTGGTCGAGATCGACTCAGCGATGTCCCGCGTTGCCAGTGATGTCCCGATTACCATCACACGGTTCACACCATGGTTGTACTGGAAGAGCCAACTCCGTGTCAGGCGAAATAACTCGCGCACCGTGCCAATTGCCAAGAATGAACCAAGAAAGACATACATTGCTACCAAGCGGGCTGGAAAGATATACATTCGTGTGCCGTACTCCCAGCCAATCACGAGCAGAATACCCATGAATGTCCCAAGCAGTAGCCGCCCCCATTCGACGAGTCGCCGGCTATAGACGCTCGCGCTATAGAGCCCAAGTGAGGCATAGAGAATAATCCACACTGGCGCAATGACGACGAAGCCGAGCAAGTAGTCGCTGGCATAGACAGTATGGAGCAAATCACGGTGATCAATTTGCGTGCGGACATAGTATGCGATGAAAAACACCGCCATCAGCACAACAAAATCGAGGCCGATGAGAATGAGACTATAAAATTTCGTATTTTTTGACGGCATAACAACTGTTACTATAACACTTTTTACCGAAAGTTTGCTACACTAGAAAGAGATGAAGCGGTTATTGCGAGAAAAGATACCGGCTTGGTTTTTGTGTACGATATTTTTCGGACTGGCTATCCATGCGCCGCTGACGGTATGGGTGGGTGCTCATTGGCCAGATTATGCGCTCTTTGTCAAGGCATGGAAGGAAGTTTTACTTCTCATTGTTTTGCTTCTTGTTGTTATCGACGTGACGCTACGTCGACAGTGGCAGCATTGGCTGAGTGATCGCATTATTCAGCTTGCGCTCGCCTTTGCGCTGTGGCACGGCGTGGTGGCGCTGCTTGTGCCAACGTCTGGGTTGGCTCTGCTATCGGGTTTGTTGATTGATCTGCGTTTTGTGGCGCTTGGTGCGGTAGTCTATGTGTTTGTGAGTAATTATCCGCAGTATCGGCGCTGGTTGCTGTGTATGCTTGGTGCGGGTGCAGTCGTCGTGATTGGCTTTGCAGCAGCGCAGCTTATCCTGCCGCGTGATGTGCTAGTACCGCTTGGCTACGGGCCGACGACAATCGAACCCTACCAAACAGTCGACTCCAACAGTGCCTATATCCGCATTAATAGCACGCTGCGTGGGCCAAACCCACTTGGGGCGTATGCAAGTACTGTCCTGACGCTTATCGTGGCGTATGGCGCATTGCAATGGCGGCGTATCTCGCATATGTGGCGTTGGGTGCTTGGTGGTATGGTGCTGCTAGCGGCGCTTGCGGTATGGCAGAGCTATTCGCGAAGTGCGCTGCTCGCGGTGGCGGTTGGTGTTGGCATTGTTGCGATTGTTAGGGCATGGCAGTCGCAGGCATCTCGGTGTGTCGTACTGTGGGGTGCTGGCGCAGTACTTGGCTGTGGGGTGATTGTTGGTAGCATTGGCTACGCTATGGACCCACACTTTATTGATAATGTTATCTTGCATAACGACCCAACGCATGGCCCGACCCAAACATCCGACAGCGACCGAATCACTTCGTTGCAAGCTGGCCTAACGCGCGCCTTGCAGCAACCGCTTGGCACTGGCGTAGGGAGTACTGGCTCGGCATCGCTTCTTGGCAATGGGCAGAGCTTAATTATTGAAAACCACTATTTGTTCGTTGCTCACGAAATTGGCTGGATTGGATTACTATTATTAGTTGCATTAACCACTGGTGTACTGGTAAAATTATGGCATCGCCGGTCATATTGGCTGGCTTTCGGTAGTTTTGCTGGCGGAATCGGCTTAACTGTGATAGGATTGTTCTTACCAGTTTTTGTTGACGACACTGTGTCGATGCTCTGGTGGGGGCTGGCAGCACTAGCGATAACGGAGGATGGATTATGACAAGCCCAACGCGAAAACAACGTGAATTATTGACATTTATAGACACATTTATCAAGAGTAATGGCTATGGCCCAAGCTACCGCGAAATTATGCGTGCCTTTGATTACAAGTCGGTTAGTACGGTGGCAGCGCATGTCAACGGCCTGATTGTTCGTGGATTTTTGGTCAAGAAGGATAACTCGGCGCGTAGTTTGCAAGTGGTACCGCCCACTCAGAATGCTGCGGATGTTGTGGTGGCACCAGTTGAGCAGGTGATTCGTGCAAAAATAAGCGCATTAGAGCAGCAGGACAATGCCGCTGATGATATTGCGGTTTTGCAGCGAGCACTAGAAATTTTGCAGAGCGACTAATCATCATAGATGATATAATATCTACATGATGTACACTTCTCCGCGCGCGCAGCGTCCGTACCCTCGACGCCGCAAGGCAACTATTGCCGAGAAACTTCGTTTTGCCGATTGGCGTGTGCCAGTGCTGCGTATTCGCTGGACACGGCGCAAAACATATATTACTATTGGTATTATTCTTGGGCTCAATGTGCTGTTCCAGCTGGTGTATCCAAGTGATCGATTGCTACCAAATGCGCGGATCGACGGTGTGTCGCTTGGTTGGCAGACAATGTCAGAAGCCACAGATACGCTTAATCAGGCGTACCAAGAACACTCCGTAAAGCTAGTGGGTGATGGCACAACCATCGCTTCGCCGACGATTGAGCAACTTGCTATTACAGTAGATAACACGGATCGGCTTGCGCAGGCGCAGTATCCCTTGCTGTGGCGAATTATGCCGTTGTCGTCGTTCTGGTGGCAGCCAGATGTGCCAAGTTCACCAAAATTAACAACTACGACGCGTACCGAGCAATATATTACTCAGACGATCATGCCAGTCTGTAAGCGTGCGCCAGTCGATGCGAGTCTCAAGGTCGAACATGGCAAGTTGGTGGTTAATCAAGCGCGGCGCGGTGGTGAGTGTCAGCGTGATGCGGTATCGCATAGTATTGGTGCGATTAGCCCACGTCTTGCACAGGGCACGACCGTTGAGATCCCAATGCGCGGCATCGCCCCGGCTATTACAACCGATGCAGCGAAGGCGCTTGAGCAAAAAATCATAAAGGTTATCGGCAAGGGTGTCGCCCTTAAAGTAAACGACGAGACAGTGACATTGCCAGCGAATGAAGTTATTCAATGGGTTGTTGCTCAGCCAAAGGATAAGACATTAGTGGCGAGTGTTAGTGCATCACAGGCCTCCGGCTATCTCACAAAGCATGTCACGCCAAAGGTGAATATTGATCCAGGCACCACGAAGGTTGCCACGTATGACCTCACCGAAACGTCACGTACAGATGGTAAACCAGGGCGCACGCTCGACATTGACGCAACTGCGCAGCAGCTCACGGAGTTTATTAATCAAACACGCCCACAGCCAGCTGCAGTAACGAAGACAGTGCCAGCCAAGGTAGAATATGACCGCAATTATAGCTCGACCGAAGACGGGCTCAACGCTCTTCTCAAACACTATGCTGAGGACCACCCCGGGACGTATGGTGTCTCATTCTTAGAAATTGATGGCAAGAAGCGCAATGCAAGCTACAATGGCAATAAGCAATTTGTCACTGCCAGTACATACAAACTATTTGTTGGTTATAGCGTGCTTCGGCGAGAGGAAGCGGCAGGCTGGCGCTGGGAGGACAACCAAGTTTGCTTCAATAAAATGATTAGCCAGAGCGATAACCCATGTGCAGAGAACTACCTTAAGGTTATTGGTTATGACGTTGTGACGAAGGATGTCAATGACATTGGCTTCAAAGATACGACCTTCGCCAAGTCTGGCGGGCCATACACCACAGCAAATGATCTCGCACGCTTTATGGCAATGCTTGATGTAGGGCAGAACTTTAGTAGTGCCAACCGCGACCGATTCCTCTCTGCGCTCAAGGCTAATGTATATCGCAAGGGCATTCCTGCTGGCACGAATGGCACGGTGGCAAATAAGGTTGGGTTCTTGAATGGTCTCCTGCACGACGCAGCGATCGTCTATGGCTCGAACGGCAAATATGTGCTCGCCATCATGACAGATGGCAGTAGTTGGAACAATATCGCTGAGCTAACTAAGCGGATCGAACAATTCCGTAGCCAGCCATAGCATAAAATGCCTATTTTGCGGCGTGACTCTTGACGAACCACCCCTTCAACCGGTATACTTACAGAGTAATCCGGAGTAGCTCAGTGGTAGAGCGGGTCGCTGTTAACGATTAGGTCGCTGGTTCGAGCCCAGTCTCCGGAGCCACGATGTATGATAAAGACCGATGAAAATCGGTCTTATTTTATTAAAGCGTATATCGCCCTTGAGTCGCAAAATTCAAATACCGAGAGACTAACCCTAGTAGACAAGCGAGCTTACACTATAGTGTAAGCTCAACGACGACTGGGTAGTGGTCCGACGCTCGGTCTGATAGTGGTGTCTTGACGACATTGTATGAGGTTAATGCAGGCTGCAGATCCTTCGAGACAAAGATATAGTCAAGCCGGCTGGTTGGGTGATCGGGGTGTGGCGGCAGCGGTGTTGGAGCTGTCGAGATTGCTTGTTGTTGCAAAGCAGCTGCTGTATCGACAAGGCCTGCCTGTGCCATAAAACGAGTGACATCATGAACAATTGTGCCATCACGAGTAAATTTGCGCGTCAGGTTTGCATCAAAAGAATCTACCATATCAGGCGGATATGTATCATAAAACGAAAGTGAATTACAGTCACCCATAACGACAGTATGAGTACTATTCTCACCAATATGTTTGATAAGCCGGTGCACCTCTTGCAGTCGGTCAGCTTCGCATCGCGGTGAAAGATGAAGGCTACCAATAGAGAAAATGTGGTTGTTTATTTGAACGCGGCTTACTAAGAGTGATCGGCTACATGGGTAGAGCAATGTTGCATCCAGGATAGGATACCTGGATAGCAATGCTGTATGATACCACGACCCATCACCGCAGAGTGCAAGGTGAGTATAGGGTATAGCGGTTTGTTCTGAGACGTATGCAAGGCGTTTTCTTGTGTCGTTCTCGAAGCCGTTTGCTTCGTTGAGCGTCAGGATATCTGGCTTTGCTTCGTTGATAACTGCAATAACGTCATCGATCGTTGTCTCGGCACCATTGTAGATGTTGTATGTCATGAATGTTAATTTCATATAGGGAACTTCCTCTACTAATTAATTTAATCAATGATTTACAGCTTGGTATAACCGCTCAGCCTGCATCATTACCACGCGAGCGGTCGAAGGGCGGATATTCATAAAGATACGCCATGGGTTATGAGATGAAGTTGCGTTAGCTCGTGGGAGAGCGAGTGGCTGCAAGCCGTACTTGCCTGTCAGCGCAGCAATCCACGCCAATGGTGTCTTGCCATAAAGCCCTTCTTCGCTAGCAGAGCCGTCCATGCGCCATGCAGCGTAGGTTTGAGTAATCGTGGTGGTATCGTCTGGGTGAAGAGAATAGCGCTGGGCGCTGCTGCGAGTAAGTATCTCATTAGCATATGGAGGTGTATCCACGCCAGGTGCAACGATAGCAGTAAAGACATTGAGTGGTGTGCCATTTGCCTCTGCCGCGGCGTTGATCATATGCAGAGCAGCAAGTACAGCATAATCTTGATCTGGTGATGATGTCGTGGCATCCATCGTAGTATTGGCACGGTAGAGTACATCACCACCGGTGTCGATGCCACAAATCGCATCAGCTCCCGTCTCGCGGATGAGAATCTGCAGGTCGTGAGCAATCTGCTCCGGCTCGATTGAATTAAGCAGATAAACTGGTGCGATTGTCTCGTCCTTAGCAATAATATCCTCGAGGAAGCGCCAGTCACCAACTTTGGTTGTTTCCTTCGTAATCTCTACTGTTGCATTGCTAACCTGCCGGCCAGTATGAGCAAGCTGCTTGTTGTTATCGGCGGCGAAGTTGCGCACCGACACGATAGCTGTAGGCTGCACGGCATAGTGCTGCTGATGAAGCTTACTTAGCATAGCAGCCTGGATACCATCCGAGCCACCACCCATCCCAAGGTAGATGATCCGTTTGCCGCGTAGCTTCTCAGAGTCAAACGCTGGGAGTGAATCGATAGCAAGCTCCGGTATGCCCTGATATTCTGGCACAAGCGTCTCGCCGCTGTGGCGAAAGCGCAGCTCAGCGTGGTGTGGATCAAGCGTGCCTTGGTTAGCGGCTTGGGCGATAGTACTGAGGTCTGCCGTGACAACACCTGTCTCGTCTGCTTTACGCGCTGCTTTGTCGGCAATGTGCGCCTCTTGCAAGACATGAGCAAAGTAGGTGAGCGCCGTGCTGAGGTTATGATGTTTCTCAAGCCCCTTCAGCAGGGCTGGGCCGTAGTAAGGCAGAGTCGCGCGCTGATGAATACCATCATTGCTGAGCTCTTGAGCAAGAATAGCTTGTACAGGGCCAGGTAGCGTATCTAGCGCCTCGGTCAGTTGCTGATACTCTTCTGGCGAATCGTAGCGTAGCATACAAGCAAGGCGCACAGTGTGAGTATGTGCTTGGCTGTTGATGAGCTGCTCAATAGCATCGTTATCGAGGCCAAAGCGCTGTGCTCGCTGAGCGAGGTAGTGAGCGTAGCGTGCGTTGTCGGTCGGGAGGGTGCTATCGGTTAAGACATCGCAGGCTGCTGCCATTTGGTTGTACATAGGAGAAGTGAGGAGTAGAGAGCTCTCGGTATTAACATGTCCCAGTGCGCCAGCAATATCAAACAAGGTATGCATAATATAGAGCGAGCGCACTGGCTCAGCACTATCCGCAAAGCCTGCCAGCGCTGCCGGTGGTGCCTCTGCTTGGATAAACTGGCCAAGATTGAGTTCTGTGTTGATGACATCGCGTATGATCGTTTGGTCTGCTTCGCTTAATTGGCTGAATGTCGGTAATAACTCTGTGCGCTTTGCAGCGTAATCTGACCTGAGCAAGCGGCGCAACACTTCGTCATGATCGACCGAATCAGCGGCATCCTCTCCCATAAAGGCACTCGCGAGCGTTTGGTTCTTGCCTAAATCATGAATAAGCATAATATAGCGCATTACATTGGCGCTATGCTCGCCAGGCAAGCTGCTCGCAACCCACTGATGAAATTCTTCAAATTCTTCGCGCGTGAGGTGATTGGTGTCGTTCTGGCCAGCGGTCAGTTTGTGATAATTCTCATCGCCGCCATAATATAGGTAGTCCATAACGTTGAGTGAGCAGACAGTTCGTTGATATTCTGCGCGCTGATTGGCTGCTTCGTCTGCCCCTTGTGACTCTGGTGAGGCTTTGATATGTTCGCCGATCAGCAGCTTCGCCTCAGGAAGCTGCAGGACGTCAAGCCGCTGCTCCAGATCGAGTGGACTTGAAGAGAGAGAGGTGTTGTTAGGAAGAAATGGTTGTTGCATAGCATTAGTGTAGAGGATTACACAGCGGAATGGTAGCATGAGCGGTTTATAAAGACCCTACTGCTTATATTGAGAGTATGACTCGCCAGCGCTGAGGGGATGGCCAAATAGGTTCTTGACCGTGACAAATCTGTACCCTTGCTTTTGTAATGCATCGAGGATACACGGCACGGCATCGACGCTGGTTTTGTGGATATCGTGCATGAGAATAATCGCACCAGGTGCGGCATTGGCAATGGCACGGCTGCAGACAATTGCTGCATCGTGATCGGCCCAATCACGTGTATCGATTGACCACATGATGGCTGGCATAGTAAGCTGCTGGAGCTGCGCACGCACCTTGTCATTCATGCCACCATATGGTGGACGGACCATTGTTGGTGTCACGCCAGTAGCTGCAGCAACGGCACTGTTTGTACTCTCAATCTCTTGGCGGATGACAGCTTCGTCGCGCTTAGGAAGGAGTGGATGATTCCACGTGTGGTTGCCTATTTGATGTTTGCGTTGAACTGCTTGCTGGAGCGCGATACTGTATGGTGCAACATTTCGCCCCACCACAAAGAAGGTTGCCTTAGCATGATAGCGATCAAGATGCTCGAGTAGTGTTTGCGTGTATAACCCAGGCCCATCGTCGAAGGTGAGTGCAATACAGCGATAACGCACGCAGTCGGTTGATGATGATAATGCTGATGGTGGAATATCAAAAAGCCTCTTGGTGGTTGGGTTTTGGATAAAATGGCTGAGCTGCTTGATTGGCAATTTCAGGCTAATGATTCCATCTACACCAATACCAAGCGAGCGTTTATCGAAGAGAAAGCCAATTGTTTTTCGGTCGTGTACTAAAAAGTTCGTGATAGATTCTGGAGTAATGACTCCCGCTACTTTTACTGGCTCTGCATGCGGGTAGCGCTGCTGCACCTGTTTACGTAGAGCAATAACAAGCTCATTTGTCCCTGCGATTGATGTATCAACGAGGGCAGACGATGTAATTGGCTGGCCGCTCATTTTATCGAATGTCCAGTAGTGAACCGTGTTGGTTGGTAGAGTGTGAGGTATAGTAGTACGGATAAACACAGCGAGAGAAATCGTCGTGTCATCTTGGTGAATAATGCGATAGGTAATGGTGTTGCTTCGAGCTGCTACATCAGTTGAAGTTATTTGTTGAGATGGAATTGCACTATCGATGATTGTGGCAACCGTTTTGTCTATGTTGGCAATGCCTGTTTGTGGATAGGTAATGATTGTTTGGTGCGATGCCGATTGATGCTTCATGATGCGTGAGCGAACAGCACCACGAGAAGATAGTGTGTAAGTGTGCGTTGTTGATGGTGGTATATGTGTGATGTGTGATGATTCTTGTGATTGTTGGCCATACCAAAGTGAGCAGATTAGTAGACTAGTAATAATAAGGCAGAGCCATGTATAAAAAAAGCCGCGAGGTTTTGTAGGTGTTGTATCACTTTCAACACCTGAATACACTTGAGCATCTGTCTCTTCCACCTTATAGAACATAGCTATATTGTAGCGCGAACCGAGGTAAGAACAAAATGGGATAAGCGGAGTCTGATACAAAAGACATTATAAAATAGAATATGCACTACTTTATGTTCATTGCAAAATACCCCATTGGGGTATTTTGCAATGAACTATTAATAAATATCATTCATAAAATAAGATAAAATTGCTACATACCCCTAGTGAGGTAGAAGCCTTTTCTAACAGATGATGATATAATATAAAAACAAGAGTAAATTACTTGAGTTAGATATAGTTAAGCGAAATCTTGAAAACAACGCTACAGAAAGGAGAAAATATGCGACATCTTTTTATTACACGTGGAATTCCTGGATCTGGTAAAAGCACCTTTTTGCAATCTGCTGGGCTTGGCCCATATACACTATCTCCTGATACTCTGCGCCTAGCGTATAGCAGCCCAGTGATGAATGATGCAGGACGCATCGTTATGCCATATCAGGATGATCGACGGGTGTGGCAGCAGCTTCACGAGTTGCTTGATATGCGCATGGCTCGTGGTGAGCTTATTGTGGTTGATGCAACACATACAGCGAGCTCGTACTTTCAGCAGTATGCTCAGCTTGCGCGGAAGTATCGCTACAAGCTGTACGTTATAGATTTTGCGGATGTGCCTCTCAAAGTTTGTCTGGAGCGCAATCGTCAGCGTGCACCACATAAGATGGTCGATGATGTAGTTCTCGAGAAAATGCACGCTCGTCTCTCCACGTGTGCCATACCAAAACAATACACTGTCATACAACCAGCGGCAGTAAAAGAGCTTATCGCATCGTACCAGAAACCGATTAATTTGAGCCAGTATGAGCATATTCATCACATTGGTGATATCCAAGGATGCTATACGCCACTGCGCGAATATTTCGAGCAGCACCCCTATACCGAGCACGATTATTATATCTTTACAGGAGACCTACTTGATCGCGGTACAGAGAATGCAGAAGTGTTGCAGTATGTGTGTGATAATTTTGTTGACAAGCCAAATGTGACGTTTATTGAGGGTAACCATGATGGTTATATTTGGCAGTGGCTTACTCACCAGCCGATAAGAGCGCGAGAGTTTAATGGCCGAACTCGAGCGCAGCTAGAGCGTGCCAATATAGATAAGCGTGCTGTTAGTCGCTTGATGAACTCCATGCAAGATTGCCTCTACTACACATGGCATGATAAGCGGGTATTTGTGAGTCATGCGGGAGTGAGCAATTTACCAGAGAATCCTCTGCTGCTTGCTAGTCAGCAGTATATTCGTGGTGTGGGGCGCTATGATCAAGTTGGTGCTATTGACGATGCTTTTGTTGCTCACACCTCTGATAATATCTATCAAGTGCATGGTCATCGCAATGCTCAGAATTATCCAGCACAGTATAATCAGCGGTGCTTTAATCTCGAGGGCAAAGTGGAGTTTGGTGGCACGCTACGGGTTGCTCAGCTTGCCGAGGAGGGTTGGTCGGTCGTTGAGGTAAGCAACCAGTCGGCTGAAGGCATCCTCCATCCGGAAAACGCACCGCTCATCCATGGTCTGCGTGCCAATAAACTGATTAGTGAACGGTCACTGCCGGGTAATATTAGCTCATTTCACTTTAAACCAAAGGTGTTTTATGACAAAAAATGGACGGCGCAAACAGTGCGAGCTCGTGGACTATTTATGAATACACTGACGAACGAGATTGTAATTCGCGCCTATAACAAATTCTTCAATATTGGTGAGCGACGAGAAACTGAATTTGCTGCGCTCAAAGATCAACTTGTTTTTCCAGTGCGTGCCTGGGTGAAGGAGAATGGTTATCTTGGCTTGGTAGGCTATGATGCGACACTGGGTGACCTCGTTTTTGCGTCGAAAACAACAACGGAGAGTGAATTTGCTGGGTGGTTTCGCCGCTTGTTTTTGCAGCGCTATGGTAAGCATGTCGATGCGATCCGTCAGTATCTTGCCGAGCACAATGTTTGTTTGGTCTGCGAGGTGATACTCCCGACAGAGGATCCACACATTATCGAGTATGCACAAGACCGGATTGTTTTGCTCGATATAGTGCATCGCCAGGCGAAATTTGCCGCAGTTGACCAAGTTGAGCGTGAGCGATTTGCGGCTATGTTTGGCATGGAGACCAAGCGGCTTGCGGCGACGCTCCAGACCTGGGAGGAGTTTGCGGCCTGGTATGAGCAGGTGCAGGGGCTTGACTACTTGTATGACGGTGTACCAATCGAGGGCTTTGTAATAGAGGATGCTCGGCATTGGCAGGTCAAAGCCAAACTTGATTATTACTCATTTTGGAAGCGGATGCGTGGTGTGCTTGATGGACTTAAGGAGGGGCGCAGGCCAAGGCGTGCCGCTGCCTACCCGTATCCTGAGTATGCAGCACGTGTCATTGCCTATATGCAGGGCATCCCTACTGATGTGTTGGCTCAGATGTCTATTATAGATGTCCGTCGCCGCTGGCAGCGAGAGCAAGAAAAAGAAAAAGCCGTATAGCCGTATTACCAACCGTACCCTTCGCGGTATAATAGAAGTATGAAAATGATTCGTTGGTTGGCGAAGCGGTGGCGTCGCATTGTGGTAGTGGCTGGGGCGCTCGTTGGGTTGGCTGCACTTCGCCTTATATCGGCACAAACAGGGCAGTGGTCGCTACCTGATCGATTGCAAGACTGGATAACGCTGAGTTTGAGCGTGATGATCGAGGCACTGCCATTCGTCATGCTGGGGATCTGCATTGCAATTATAGTGCAAGTGTGGCTGCCAGCCGAGCGCTTGCTTACCTGTCTGCCGCAGCAGCCATTATTGCGCCGAGCTTGTTTGTCGCTCCTTGGTATTGCGCTGCCAGTCTGTGAGTGTGGCAATGTCCCCTTAGCTCGCGGCCTGTTAGCAAAAGGGCTTACACCTAGTGAATCTCTCGTCTTTTTGCTTGCTGCACCAATCCTCAACCCAGTGACGATTATCACAACACAGCAAGCATTCGCTGGCGATGTGACCATTCTCTGGGCGCGAGTGTTTGGTGGCTTCGCTATTGCTAATCTTGTTGGCTGGGTCTATGCGCATCGCCCGGCTGAGGAGTTATTGACCAATACGTTTGTTGCTTCGTGCCAGGCAGATCATGTGCAGCAGAGCAAGCGAGTAGCAAGCCTTGCGATATTTCGACGTGAGGTGCAGGCGATGCTGCCAGCCTTGGTAATTGGCGCAGGGCTCGCGGGTCTTGTGCAAGTGCTGGTGTCGCGCGAGGTATTGGTGTCGCTGGGGAGTCAACCAGTATGGTCGGTAATTGCAATGGTGGCATTGGCGTTTATTGTTTCAATTTGCTCTAATGTCGATGCGTTCTTCGCCTTGGCATTTCGCCAGACCTTTATGACCGGGGCGCTTGTAAGTTTCTTGACCTTTGGTCCAATGATCGATATCAAGATGCTGAGCTTGCTGCGCACAACGTATCGACCGAATGTGTTACTCCAAGTGAGTGCAATCGTTGGACTGGCATCGATAACATTGGGATTGGTGGTGAATTATGCGTTTTAGGCTATTCTTGTCCCGAGTTGCACAGCAACAAAGTATAATACTCCTTTTTATCATTGCCGTGGCGACGCTGTGGCTAGCTGTGACTGGTCGTTTGACGCTCTATATTCATCAGCGGTATATCGTCTTTACGACTAGTATGGCAGTGGTTGCTCTTGTGATGGCGAGTGCGAGTGTTATTACGCAATCACGTGCCTACCAGCAGACACACTTCATTTGGTGGCGTCGCGCTACCGCGTGTGTGATGGTGTGTATGGTCGCAGGCATGGCGCTACTTGTCCCACCGACAGCACTAACGACAACAACTGCCACGCAACGTGGCATCAACAAAGGGGCAGTAACTCGGCTATCTACCGACAAGCTATCACAAGCATCTATCTTTGCTCAGCGAGATTATTCGCACCTCACGATCAAAGAATGGGCAGGGTTACTCGCGCAAATGCATGATAGCGGGTTTTATCGTGGCAAGACAGTCAACTTGACAGGGTTTGTCACGCCAGATACAGCGGATTCGCAAATTTTTTATGTATCTCGATTTGTCGTGACGTGTTGTGCGGTCGATGCACAGGCGGTTGGCGTGCCAGTCTATGCACCTGGGTGGCGTGAGCGCTACCAGCCTAATAGTTGGGTAACGGTGACGGGTGACTTTGCCGCGCATCCACAGCAACATCGTCAGCAGCCGATTGTCATCATGCCGCGTTCGGTTACGTCAACCACCCAGCCAAAGGAGCCCTATGAATACTAAAAGCTGGCGGTGGGTGCGTCAGCGATGGCGATTTTTGCTTGTTGCGATTGGATTATTAATTACACTGAGTATACTCACGGTCCTGAGCTATCAACAGGGCCCGCGCTTGCGTCATGCAGTGCTAGCAGACGATCCGAATGTAGGCTACCAGACACTGCAGTTGCAGTTTAATCAGCCAGTCAAGCCGGTTGAAACTCATGCAATACGAATCTCGCCGCGCGCAGACTTTACCGTTACAACAAGCAACGCAACTGTGACGATTCAGTTCCGGCATCGTTTGCAAAGTAACTCGCAGTATCACGTGGCGATCGATCAGGTAGCTAGCGCCTATACACAGCAGCTCGCGGCAGCCAGTTACCGCTTTGATACACCACCAGCACAGCTCTACTACCTCAAGCACCACGATCTCACAGAGACAAAAACAGAATTCTACGTCGCACAAGCGACAGATGCTATCGTGCAGATGAATCTGGCAACAAAGCATGAGAAGACACTCTATCAAGCAGCACAAATTATCGACTATGCAGTAGTGGGCTCTCGTATCGTTGTTCATACAATAAATGATGCGAAAACCAGTGAATTGCATCAGGTTGATATAGAGACTGGTGCTGTATCGCCGTTACCGTTGCCTGGTAAGGGTACAGTGTCTCGCTTGCGAGCGATGGATAATGGGACGGTAGGATATCTCTTTGCAAAGGTGGATAACAAAGACAAAACTAACAATCTCATCGTGCATGATATTGCAGCGCAGCGCCACCACACTATACTCGGTCTTAATGGACAGCCATTACCAGTGTATGATTGGCGCCCAGTATCACGTGGTGCAGCAGTTGTGGTGCGAACTCGCGGTGATGATGTACTGCTTATTGACCCGACTGGCAAGCACGTTATGCAGCCACTTGGCCAGGCAGCAGTGCTTGGCGATGTATCATATGATGGCAAGAATATTATCATGATGAAAACGGGGGATGGGTATTTTGCATTCAACCTAGAAAATAGCAAAAAATCACCCATTACTCACCAACAAGGAAATGACGTCATATCACTAGCTGCTTCCTTGCATACCCACAGTGGCTATGCTATGGAGATAACGAGTGTTAATAAGCAGCACATCCTGCAGCGTCAAACAATACTCACCCACCCAGCCAAACAAGTGATTCACCGGACAACACCACCGGCGTACACAACGAACATCACTGTATCGCCAAACGATCAGTATACCGCCATTGAGCAAAAAATCACTACTGATAGCTCCACCAAAACGCACATTATCGATAATAAAACTGGCCATATAGTGCACACACTCGATGGTAAAGCAGTGGTTTGGTTATAAAACAGGTGATAGAGTCTGAAGTGACTCCAGTCTGTATCTTGAGAGCAGGAATCGCATCTATGCCACGCAACGACAATACGTAATTAGTGTTTGCACAATGTTCTGATATACTATAAAAGATATAGCATAAAGGGAGATGATGCCAATGCGAATGCGTGACAGACGACCAAGTGACCGCCCGCGGGAGAAACTTGCGCGAGATGGAGCGGCTCGCCTGAGTGACCTTGAGCTCCTTATGGCGATTATCGGCAGCGGTAATGCACAAGCTGACGTTGGCAAAATTGCGCGCTGTGTGCTTAAAGCCTTGCGCACACATGGAGGTGACCTAACTCATGAGGAGCTCTCCAAGATAACTGGCCTTGGTGCGGCTAAGGTGACAGTGATTCTCGCGAATTTTGAGCTTGCGCGGCGCTACCTACTCAAAAGTGACCAGCCTATCATTGATGAACCAAGCAAAGCAGCAGAGCAACTCACCGATATTCGCGACAAACGGCAGGAGCATTTTGTCTGCTTAACGCTCGATGGAGCACATCGCTTGATTGCTAAACGCACGATTACCATTGGTACGCTAACTGCTAGCTTGGTGCACCCACGAGAAGTCTTTACAGATGCAATTGCCGACCGAGCAGCGGGGGTCATTGTAGCACATAATCATCCTAGCGGGCAGCTTATTGCAAGCCAGGCCGATCGAGAGACGACGCAGCGCCTCGCCGAGGCGGGCAAGCTGCTTGGCATCCAGTTGCTCGACCACCTTATCGTTACGAAACACGACTACATATCGATCATCGCCGAAACATAAGGAATGATCTGTTAGCACTCTTGCAATTAGAGTGCCAATTGGCTATACTAAGACAGATATGGCGAAGCGAGATTATTATGAGGTGCTTGGTGTTGCCAAAAGCGCCAGCGATGATGACATTAAGCGGGCATTCCGCAAATTGGCAGTGAAGTACCACCCAGATAAAGCGGGTGGGAGTGAAGAGAAATTCAAAGAGATCAACGAAGCGTATGAGGTCCTGAAGGACAAGCAAAAGCGCCAGCGGTATGACCAATTTGGCCATGCGGGCGTTGGTGGTGCTGCCAGCGGTAGTGGTGGCGGTAACCCATTTGCTGGCTTTGGCGACTTTGGCCAGGGGCAGAATATCCACTTTGATTTTGGTGATGGTGGTCTAGGAGATATCTTTGGCCAGTTCTTTGGTGGTGCTGCTGGTGGCAGTGCAAGCCAAGGCCCGTCACGCGGTCGTGATGTTGAGACGAGTGTGACGCTCGAATTTGAAGAAGCGATCTTTGGCAAAGAAGTTGCTCTTGCACTAACACTTGATGACGAATGTGAGCATTGCCACGGTAGTACCGTCGAGCCCGGCTCAAGCCTTAAGAGCTGTCCAGATTGTAAAGGCACTGGCCAGCGCGTGCGGACAATGAATACAATGTTTGGCCCCATTCAGCAGGCGGTAACGTGTGAGACATGCCAAGGCCGGGGGAAGATTCCTGAGAAGGCCTGTACAGTCTGCCAAGGTAGCGGTGTGCAGCGCCGCGAGCAAACGATTACCGTCAAGATTCCCGCTGGTATCGATAATGGCTCGACGATTCGTCTCCGTGGTCGTGGTGAAGCTGTCGGTGGTGGCAGCAAGGGCGACCTCTATGTGCAGGTGCGAGTCAATCCACACAAGACGTTTAGCCGTGAAGGTGATGTGATCCTGAGTGAGGAGCATATTGGTATGGCAGATGCAGCGCTTGGTGCCGAGCTCGACGTTAAGACAGTCGATGGGACGATTACAATGAAGGTGCCAGCTGGTACGCAATCGGGCACTGACTTCAAGTTATCTGGTCACGGCGTGCCACACATGCGAAGCGACAAGCGTGGGCCTCATATCGTGACAGTAGTGGTCGACACCCCAACCAAACTAAACCGCCGCCAGAAGGAAATCCTCCGCGAGTTTAATGACACATTAGGGCGGAAGGGGATATTTGGGTTGTAACTCCAGGTAGGTACTGGTGTAGAATTAAACTACTTGTGGTGAAGGGTTTGATTCTAATCTGTTTGCTGGGTGGTGTAACTTTGCTAGATCATTTCAAAATTCGATAACGGAAACGTGGCTTTGCTCACAGTGCTCTGCAAATATAAGAGAAAGAGTCTTGATTTATACGGTGGTTTATTGCTAAAATAGCCTCACTATGATGACGAGTTATACTCCCGAGAATAGACCACTTCCATCTCATGGTATGCAGGTGAAAGAAGCTCGGCGTAGCCAGAATAGCTCTGTCGATATAGATCCTGAAGTGTTCCGAGGAAAGTACCAGGAACTTGTCGAGCGATCACCGAAAGTTATTGAATCACTTGTTCCCGATCAAGAAAGCAAAGAAGTGGCAATTGACAGTCTAATTACAGGTAGTACCACGTCTTTTCAGCAAAAGTATCCGGTCATTGAGAAGTATTCCGACGAAGATTATACAACCATGCAAGATACTGCAGAAACGCTGATGTCTATGGCTGAGTCTATGTCAGAGCCAGAGAGGACAGTCTATCTCCAGGCGATTGAGGCTCGCAAGCAAGAGGCGAACTTGATAGTAGCGATGAGGGATTATAAAGCAGCAGCAGATCCAATAGCAAGAGAAGCAGCAGCACAACGTTTTATGGAGATAAATATTACGCTCTATGGTGAGCCAGATAAAACAACATATGAGTCATTACTCGGCGAAAAAATTGCCAACATCTTTCATAAAAAGCGCAGTCAAAGCGCCGAGATAATCTTTCAGGAGCTTCGGAATCTTCTTCCAGAAAATGTAATAGATGGTACACGTGCACAAGATCGATTTCGTCCATCTACTGAGACTATGAGATGGATGAACGAAGTTGTTCATGGATTGTATGACAATATGCTTCGACATGTTGATAGCTATGTAGAAGCGCATAAATCGGAGCTTCAAATAGAATCACACGATGAGACGGTTATAAAAATCCAGCCGACACACCTTCAAGATATCTTTCGGAATATCTTGACTGAGGAATTCCTTGCGTCATCCAAAGAGACTGAAGAAAGTAGCCAGACAGGTGATACACAGGGTGCACAAGCTGCGACAGACTGGGATAATACCGAGACGAGAAGTGCTGAGAAAGATACGGGTTGGAAGATTGAGGTGACAGAGGCAAAATCGATCAATGTTGATCCAGATACGAGACATATCAGAATACCCCAAGACCGAGAAGCTATGTCTGTTAATGAAGTAAAACGGCTAGTTGTGCACGAAATAGGCGTGCATGTCTTAACGCGAATGACTGGTGGTTCAACAAACCTTGAGCCGCTCGCACAGGGCTTAGCTGGTTTTAATGATACACAAGAAGGGCTTGGGAAAGCAATGGAACACGCCCTTGAAGGAGAATATCAAGAAGCTGGTATAGATCACTATATTACTGCTGGGCTTGCCTATTTTGACAACAAGGATTTCAAAGGTGCTTATGATGTGAAGTGGCGTCTCAAACTTCTCGAGAGCCTCAAGCCTGATCAAACACCAACACAAGCACAGATTGACAAAGCCAAGCAATGGGCAGCAAACACAACAATGCGTATCTACCGGGGTACTGATGATCTGCCACTCTTTAAGGATCTCTGCTATTACAATGGGTCGAAAGAAGTATGGGAGTATCTAGAGAAAATTTGTGGTGATGATTTGCAGCTGAGTTTATTATTAGCTGGTAAAATTAATACCTCAAAGAAGCACCAGAGAGTCATACTTGAATCACATAGTACTTAAACTAAATACGAGCAATGAAAGTTCAATACGATAAAAGTTTAAAGATAGCAGGCGTTAGTATACAACCATGGGCAAGAATTGGGCCTGAGCAGTGGTTTGATAATTACAAAATTGCTTCACTAGCTGGCTGGAATATGCGCAGTCAGAATGTAGAGCACATGAATAGTCTCGCTTATATGCGCGATCAGTGCGAGAGACCTTATACAGGTGAACTGACTACACAGGCTCTTTTGCAAGATCCAATATTCCAAGACATGATAATAACTCATTTACCTGAGTACCGTATTTTTACGTATAAACCTTTTATAATTCCTGAGCGATTGAAACAAAGCAGTTTGCATTTTTTGCCTAGAAACGATATGTACGTGTTGGCTCAGAAGTTTGAGAATAAATCACGGTTTCGGCGTATTTTTGCAGAGCGTCTTTGCAATATTCCACCACATAAAATATACCCTTGGCGAGAAATGTTATCGGATGAGGGATATTTTTCTAATCTCTGTGATGGACGTAGTAAGATTGTTTTGCAGGATGCTGCACTTGGTGGAGGGAAGGGGTCGTTTATTATCGATAGCTTCGAGTCGTTCTGTTCTGCAATAAATACAATGCAAAATAGCAATGGTTTGGTTGGTGAAGTAGTTGTATCAGACTACATTGCTGATGGCCGTGATTGGTCGGTGCAGGGCGTTGTAACGCGCTATGGGGTCTTCGTAGGGCCAGTGCAGCGGCAGATTATTGCAGACCCGAATTTATCAAATACAAGTATTCCTGGTACTGAGAAGTTTTGCGGTATTGAAATATTGGCAGATGATCAACACACATGGCAGAGTAGTCAATTAACGAAAAATGCACGCGTCATAGGCCAGGAATTATACGACAGAGGGTATCGTGGTATTTTTGGTGTTGATTCTTTGGTAACGGATGATGCAGTGTATACTATCGAAGTTAACGCACGCATTACGGGTGCAACGCCGCTTCTTACAATGAGCTATAATGCAAAGAAGCATATCCCCTTCTATCTTCTTCATATTTTAGAACTAACGAATGCTGATTATACTATTGAAGACAGCTCATACAGTAATGACTATAATGATTGCGCGCTGATGGTTCTCCATCAACGAGACAGTGAGACAGGTGTCGCTGACAGCCCTCGGTCGGGATTATATAATGAAAAGATGCAAATCATAGGCGATATAATGTCATTCGATAGGTCTTCCTATGCAAAACAGGTTTTTGTACAGGATTATACAAGGAGCGAGAGGTCTATTGCGCAAGGGTCTCGATTGGCGTCTATATTTACTAATTTTCGTGTTATGGATGAGGAGGGTGTGCTTATGAGAGAATCAAGAAATATTATTGATATAATTGAAAATAGTTCGAAGTAAATAAATGTATCGCTATGAATATGGAGCAAGAAAGCAATAATAATATCAAAAAAGCAGACCTGTCACGGTATAGCATTACCTCTCGATTACTAATGAAGGAGGCACTTCGAAAAGGGTACCAGGTCACAACAGTTCCAGGTCGTTTAGCAACATCACATGTGGTGCGCTGTGAAAAGGACGGCAAAGAGCTTTACTTTTATAATCTTAATACTGCACTAAACCCTTCATATGCAGTTCAGGTGAATGAGGACAAGATCTGGACGAATAACATATTACACCAATCGCATATACAAATACCAGATACATATCCATTAAAAATAAATAGACCCGAAGACGTGGTAATTGACGATACACTTCGAAAAATGCTAGAGTCTCATGAGTATCTTGTAGTTAAACCTGCTACAGCAAACTACAGCGATGATACTCCTGTTAGCGCTGGTGACGAAGAAAGTTTGCTTCGTGCAATACACCATGTGTATCAGAATAGTGGTGGACAGCCTGAGGTGATTGTTCAGCAAATGGTTTTTGGGCAAGAATATCGCTTCTTGGTGTTAAATAAAAAAGTCATTGCAGTAGCATATCGTCGACCACCATATGTTGTTGGAGATGGAGTATCAACAATACGAACCTTGATAAGTAGAAAAAATAATAATTGCTTAAAGCATGACAACAGACACGCTAGTTTAGTAGCAAAAATAAACATCGAAGATGTGTCGAGACATGAAGGTGCTCACTTTTTGCAACAAGTTCCCGAGAAAGGTCGTGCTGTTGAGGTTTTAGATACATTGAATCTGAGCAGGGGTGGTGAAGCGGTTGATGTCACGAGTTATGTGTCTGATGAACTCAAAACCATAGCAATTCAAGCGGCATCAGCATGTTTTCTTGGTATTGCTGGTATTGATATTGTAACGGATAACATTAGTGGCGATGGAAATGATAGCTATGTCGTAAGAGTGAAGGCATCTCCAGGGATACGAATGCACCAATTTCCAACAGAAGGCAAACCTCGGAATGTTGCACGAAAACTATTTCATGCTATTGAAAAAACGGCGCATCCTATCGGCAAAAAGATAGTTATGATTGGCCGAGTTGAAAAGGTTGCTTTGCCTGATCTTGTTAACGAAAAATTTAAAGCTCGGATAGATACAGGGGCAACAGTCTCGTCTATATGGGCAAGTGATATTCGAGTTGATAAGACAGGCCTCTATTGCAAACTATTTGGTGAAGGCTCCCCAGTGTATACTGGTGAGGAGTTGCATTTTTCTGAGTATTCCATGCGCTCTGTTCGGAGTTCGAATGGTTATGAGGAATTGCGGTATCAAGTTGTCATTAATGTAAGTTTGGCAGGAAGGCGAGTGAAAGCAAAAGTTACACTAGCAGACAGATCGGGGCAGATCTACCCAATGCTGATTGGAAGAAATATTTTGCGTAATAAATTCATCGTTCATGTTGCAGAGGGTGATATTGATAAGAAGGCCGAAAGTAGTAATCGTCAAGAACTACGCCAAAATGGACTACAATAGAGACAGAGAGCATATAATAAGCAAAATCGATAAAATAATAGTACGAGGTATGGAGTGAAAATCGCAATACTCAGTAACGGCAATGTGAACTACTCAACGCTTCGCCTCAAGGAAGAGGCGGAGAGGCGCGGACACAGTGTGAGAGTGATTAAATACCGCAAATGTTATGTGACGATTGATGAGAAGAATCCAACGGTGATGTATGATGGTGAAGCAATTGATCAGTACGATGCAATAATTCCGCGCATTGCAAGCTATATGACTCGCTACGGCACAGCAGTAGCACGTCAGTTAGAAATGGCGTATCCACGCACACTTTTTGTTAATCGCTCGATTGCGATTACCCGGGCGCGCGATAAACTGCGCTCGACACAGCTGTTAGCTCGAGGCGGGGTAGCTATTCCTAAGACAGTGTTTAGTCGTAACTCAGCCGATATAGACGATCTCCTTAACGAACTTGGTGGTACGCCAGTTATCATCAAGCTAGCTCGTGGTACTCATGGCAATGGTGTAGTGTTGGCAGAGACGAAGAAGGCGGCAAAGTCGGTGCTCCAGGCGCTGTACCTCACCAATGAGGATGGGACGAATATTCTCTTGCAAGAATTTATTCGTGAGTCGGCTGGAGTGGATATCCGTGCCTTTGTGGTGGGGAGCCGTGTGGTGGCGAGTATGAAGCGCCAGAGCCTAGATGACGACTTTCGCTCTAATCTCCACAAAGGAGGCGAAGGAACGCCGATCCGCTTAACGGATACCGAGCGTCGCATGTGTTTGCGGGCAGCTAAGGCGATGGGCTTGACGGTGGCGGGTGTTGACTTTATGCGCTCGAGTCGTGGGCCGCTAGTGCTTGAGGTCAATGCGAGCCCAGGCTTTGGGATAGAGAAAATTACGCGGCGTAATGTAGCCAAACCGATCATTGAATATATTGAGCGCAATGCCAAGCGGCAGCACAAGAAGGATCGTGTTGGGGCATAACCATTCAAACGTATTTGCTTTTCTCATAACGCTTATGTTGAATTGGTGTCATGGTATAATGATGGCATGATGTTGCTTGGATTGCTTGCTGGCATGGCTGTGGTTTTGGCTGGTTTGGTATATGTAGCGAAGCGGCATTTTGGGCTACCAGTCATAGGCCTGGCGGTTGGTATGGTAATGACACAGCTGTGGGCGGCAGATGTCGTGCCGTATGCTGCTGGGGTTGGCATAGGCATTGACCGGTCTGCTTTGCTTGCGATGGTGACGATTGTGCTGACGGTGCTACCAGCTGTGGTGCTGGTGTGTTGCGGCTCGGTGGTGAGTCAGCGCTGGTGGCGAATTGGTGGCTCGCTTGTCTTTGGTATTATGGCGGTGTATGTGCTGTTTGGTGCGCTGAGTAGCTTCGTGCCAGTTGATGAGACAAGCAAGACGGTTGTGGCAGCACTGGACGGGTCTCATGCAGCGGTTGTAACGATAGGGTTTGCATGTGCACTTGTTGACACGCTCGTGGCTTGCGCAAAGGGCGCAAAACCACACAAGAAAAAGTAGAAAGCTATTGTCTCAGCGTAGGTCTCAGACCTGCAGTGCGTCCTGTTTGTTATATAAAACGACCCTCGAGCTGAGGGTCGTAATACAACTATGCGTATAAGCAAACACTTGCTGGGTATTGTTCGGTAGTATGATTACGCGGCATTTGTCGCAACGTTTGTTACATCATCGAGTGCTTCAAGTGCGTCGATAATTTTGGTAAGCTTGCGGGCGGTCTCATCATCCTCGATAGCAACGGTGTTGTTGGGCACATACTGGAGCTCTGCATCTTCAACGGTCATGCCAGCTGCGAGCAAAGCTTCGCGAACTTTGGCGAGCTCCTTTTTGTCGGTGTAGACAGTGAGGCCACCATCTTCTTCTGTTGCATCTTCAGCACCAGCATCAAGCACAGTAAGGAGCGCTTCTTCACCACTAGCTGCTACGCGGATCACGCCCTTGCGCGCAAACTGAAACATCACACTGCCGCTATCTGCCATGGTGCCACCATTCTTGGTGAGAGCGGTGCGGACCTCTGGATAGGTGCGGTTTTTGTTGTCGGTTGCTGTCTCGATAATGATGCCAACACCACCTGGGCCGTAGCCCTCATAGACTGCTTCTTCGAGTGCGGCAGCATTTTTATCATTGATGCGATCAATTGCTCGCTGGATGTTAGCGTTGGGCATGTTAGCTGCCCGAGCTTTCTCGATGGCCAATGCGAGACTTGAGTTGGTTGTTGGATCGGTGCCGCCACGGGCTGCGATGGCAATCATATTGCCAAGCTTGGTAAAGGCTGCGCCGCGCTTTGCATCAACCACGGCCTTTTGGCGATGGGTCGTGGCCCATTTACTGTGTCCAGACATAGGTTCTCCTTGATTGTTCTATCTTTCAACTCATTGTAGCATATTGAGCAGCTGTTATTCTACGAGCGAGGCATCGCGCAGCGAGTAGCCAGTTGCTCGCCAGAGCCACCAGCAGAGGCCAATGAGCCCGCTATACCACAGCGCCACACCCCACCATGGCAACGCGAAATCGAGCTGCGCCCAGGGAAAGGCGGCGCATTGCTGGACGACCCACAACATTGCATCAAGCAACCATTGTGCTGGTGCGCCAAACACCGCTGCTGCCGCTGGCCACACAAGCGCCCCAACCCCAGCAATGCACGTGAGAAGCATTGCTAGCGGCACCCATGGCACAATGAGTAGATTGGCTGGCAGTGCCACGAGCGATAATTGCCCAAATGCTGCGAGGCTAATTGGTAGTGTAGCAAGCTGTGCAGAGACTGTCTCACCCAAGACTTGGCGGCCGATTGATGGCTCTGCTGGGCCAAAGAAATAGCGCTGCAACAGCGGTGCAAGAATCATCACTCCAGCAAAGGACGCAAAGCTTAGCTGCCAGCCAATATCTCCCCAAATATAGCTTGGGTTCCATAGTACTGTGGCGGCACTTGCTACTGCCAGCAGTGTAATGGGGTGAAACGCACGACCATAGGCCCAAGCCCAAATGCTGAGTCCAGCCACAAGACCAGCGCGCGTCATGCTTGGGCTGAGCCCAGTAATAGCGACAAAACCAAGGACAAGACTTACACTGGTAAGCACCGCAAGGTAGCGCGACACCTTGGCAAACAAGCGCCGAGCGAGGCGGACGAGGATCGTGAGGTTGTATCCACTTGCCACAACGATATGGGTGAGGCCAGTAGTACGCATTGCTTCTTGGATATCATGCGGCAGGGCGCGCTTTTGGCCAAGGACGTAGCCGCTGCCAAGGCTAGCTGCTGGCTCATGAATTGCATGGCGAATATGCTCAGCAAACCAATCGCGCACCTGCAGGGCAACATCGCCAGGTTGCGGCTGAACAATGCGTTCCACATGGGCACGCTGCACAACAGCGGCAAAGTTACCAAAGCCAGGTTTGAGCTTGCCTCGCACAACCAGCCAGTCGCTGCGATGGACTGCAGGGTTGCCGTGCAGACTCACCCATACTGTGCCAGGTAGTGAGTGGCCATCAAGGCGGATAGCGCTCAGCCTCACGACGAGCTGATTGCGTTGATTTGTATCAGGGTCATCCTGCACCTGCCCGGTGATTGTCGCTATGTGCCCAAATAATGTCGCGTAGGAGCGCTGTTGCTGCTGATCACTCCCACCACGCACTAGGCCAACCATAAGCCCAGCAATCAATATGACAATAAGGCACCACCGCCGGCTTTGGCGTAGTGCACAGATAATCCCGCCGCTAGCTACAATAAGCCACCACCACGCAGCGTACGGCCACCACTGGGCTAGTGCTACTCCACCAACAATGCCGCCGCAGCACATTGTGAGCTGCCATGTTGGGTGAATTCGCCGTTGCCACCACGTCATTGATTATCATTAAACTATTGTGTTGCTGGTGTGTCAATTTATTACGTCTAAATCGCGGCTTTTCTGTCAATTTTATGCTGTTTGCTCTGCTTTTTATAGGGTTTATCAAGGAGGCTAGAATTTTTATGTAATTTGTTTTCTTAGGGTGAAATTATTGAATTTTTTGCGTTTAGCAAGAGATTTTTATACATTTACCAGGTGAGGTGGCAAGGGAGAGCCTCTTACAGAGGAGAAAGGTGAATTTTGCTATAGATAGTAGAATTTTGGAAGAGTGATGATGAATCCAGTGTTTGCTCCGCTTGACAGTCTACCACGACCAGTGCTATACTCGCAGAGTCTACGGGCCCATAGCTCAGCAGGTTAGAGCACCTGCCTTTTAAGCAGGGTGTCGTGAGTTCGAGCCTCACTGGGCCCTCCATTGATCAATTAGCAGGCGAGATAGCCTGTTTTTTGTTGTATCTGTTTGAAACCCTAAAGATCCGCATTATAAAATCTTAATTCCTATTTCTCGCTATTATTGTGCGGTAGAGAACAAAATCCGACCACCGTATTAGTTTGCGCAATTAACAAAACAATGTGCTTGTGCTTGACCAAGAGGATTGCTTTGCGCATAATCGTGGCGAGGAGGAAAAACAAAATGCAAACTATGCGGAATTATGCCCAGCGAATCGTTGCATATGGGCTTGCCGTTACCATGATGATACCAGGAATAGCTGGAGCTTCTGCGCTTGGTGTTGATTCTTCCACTGCTCATTTCGCCACCATCGGCGATTTTTTATTTGAGCGGGCAGTAGCGCGTGATGCTGTTGCTAGCAGTGAACCGACAGCAGCACAGCCTGTAGTGCGTCTTGCCGCTCATACTGAACACGATGCATTGATGATTGGAGCACTCCACACAACAGACCGGCGTACGGTGAGTGCAGTTGAGCTGCATAATACTACGCGTCAGTTTGCACCGCTTAGTGATGTCGCGCTTGTTGTCAGTGTTAGCACAAACCACACCGACTACACGTGCCGCGTCAATCTACAAGGATATGCACCACCCCAGTCGTCGGTGCGCTACTACCATCCAGCAGTGGCCCCGGCAGATGGCGCACAGCTCCAGGGTTGCCCAAGTGTACCAAATGATGAGCAAATCACGCGGTATGATGTGACGCTGGAGAGATCTGGTGCAACTATTGACAAAGCAAGCGCAGCCGTAGACGAGCTTGCAGGTGCACTCGTCTGGGAGCGTGCACGCTGGACGGCAGCGGCACGGACTGGGATATTCGCCAAGGACTTTCGAGCACGAGCTGGCGAAGCTGAGGTAACTGCGCCGTACGAAACGCCAGGCGAGCCATCATTGCAAATTCTTGAGGTCTTGCCTCATCCACACACCTGCGACGCAGCACCAGATAATTGTCAAAAATATGTCAAGATCAAAAATACCGGCGACCAGCCAATCGACCTTGCTACCTATCGTTTGCGTAGTGGTACGTCTGGCAGCAATAGTACTGTGCGAAATACCTCGTCTCTTGCGGGGACTATTGCGCCAGGCCAGGTGCTGACGATCCGGACTCAGGCAAATGGTGCGGAACTTGCAATATTGCGTAGTGGTACACTGTGGTTTGAGGACCAGTATGGCCTAGTGAGCTTTTCGCCGCGCATTGATGCATATAGCGGTGCAGGACAGGCTGCGCACCAGGGTAAGTCTTGGGCATACAATTCGCAAACTGGCGCGTGGCAATGGACAACGCCAAGCCCCGACCAAGCCAATAATATCATCACTGATACACCAGCCTCACCTCATCAGCCATCGGGCAAACCGTGCCCCGCTGGCCAAGAACGCAACCCAGCAACAAATCGTTGTCGGAAAATCAACAGTAGTGAGAAACAGTCAAGACAAACAACCGGTAATGCAAAGGTGGCGCGCAGCACTTCTCATGCTCAAAAGCTAACCATCTGCAAACCAGGCCAAGAGCGCAACCCCGCAACGGGCCGTTGCCGCGCAGCATCTGCCACTGGCCAGCAATTGGCCGTGTGCAAGGCGGGGCAGTATCGCAATCCTGCCACAGGGCGCTGCCGAGCGCTCGCTGGTGGTAAGACACCAGCTGCTGTATGTCAAGCAGGGTACTATCGCAACCCCGCGACTGGCCGCTGCAAAAAGCTTGGCGCAGCAAATAGTCGCCAGCTGACGCCCTGCAAGCCAGGCTGGGAGCGTAATCCATCGACCAATCGCTGCCGCAAATCGACGAGCAAGAATAGCAAAGCACCAGCCGCAGGCTACGCTGTTGAGCCGGGTAGTTATAATGGGCAGACAGAGATTATCTGGTGGATGATTGGTGGGGTAGCCATCGTGGCGGTGGGCTATGCTGGCTGGGAGTGGCGTAGTGAGATTGGCCAGTGGCTACGCCGGATGGTGCGCAAAGGTTAGAGTCTCATTAGCTATACCATAGCGGTATATAGCAGAAGCTCTCAGATTCAGCTATACTAGCATCATGCGAATCATTGGTATAGATCCAGGCACTGGCATCCTTGGCTTTGGCGTCATTGACGCTCATGGTGGTGCAACGCGACTCGTCACGGCCGGTGTCATTACAACGCCAGCACATACTCCAATACCAGAGCGCCTTGGTGAGATATTCGATGGTCTCACGAGTATTATTGCAGAGGCACAGCCCACAATGATGGCAATCGAAAAACTCTTCTTTGCGCGTAATATTACCACCGCTATGAGCGTAGCTGAAGCACGTGGCGTAGCGCTGCTGACTGGTCAGCGGGCAGGGCTGCGGATTGAGGAATATACACCACTCCAGATCAAGCAAACAATCACTGGCTATGGCAAAGCAGACAAAAAGCAAGTGCAAGAGATGGTGCGGCTCCAACTAGGCCTTCAGACGGTACCCAAGCCAGACGACTGTGCAGATGCTCTCGCGGCAGCGATTATGGCAGCATTTATGACGCGGCAGGGCTAGTGAGCTGCTGCTAGGCGCAGCTACACTGACAAGGTTAGAAATTAGATTATAAAAAGGCTTACGCTTGTGCTCTATCAGAGATGAGAAAGAGAAAAGCGCTAAGATTGGTGTTTTCAGCACATTGCGCCAGAACGATGGTATAATTAAACTATGCAACTACCTCGAGGAAGACAACAACCAGCCCGAATGGGCAGATATGCCAACTTTGGAGAAGTTCGCCAGTCGAAGCCGCCGCGCCGAAGACGCGAGCATAAACATTTCTTGTGGTTTTGGAATATGAGCAAAAAGAAGAAGGCGATGGTGATCTTGACGCCGTTTTTGCTGTTTTTGCTGATTGTGCCGATCTTGACATACCTATATTATGCACGTGATATCTCTGACCAAGAGCGGCTGATGAACCGCAACAACACTGGTATTGTCCTCAATGATGTCAACAACAAGCCACTCTATAGTGTGGGGCGAGCCCAGCACCGCAATATGGTGAAACTAGCTGACATCTCAGACAGTATGAAAAATGCGCTACTGGCTAGTGAGGATAAAGACTTCTATAAACACCCTGGGTTCAGTCTAATTGGTATCTTCCGGGCAGCCTTCCAGCGTCATGGTGGTGGCTCGACCATCACGCAGCAGCTCGCTAAGAACACCGTCCTCACAAGTGAGCAGACCTTTATGCGTAAGTACCAGGAGCTGTTCGTAGCGCTCGCGATCGAGCAGAACTATACGAAGGACCAAATCCTCGAGATGTATCTCAACTCTGTGTACTATGGTGAAGACTCATTTGGTATCGAGGAGGCAGCCAAGATTTACTTTGGTAAAGCACCAAAGGACCTCACGTTGGCTGAGAGCGCTATGCTTGTTGGTGTGCTGCCAGCACCAACCGCTTACTCACCAATCAGCGGCAGTCCAGAATTGGCCAAGCAGCGCCAAAAGACAGTGCTCGGCCGCATGGTTGACGTAGGTGCTATCACTAATGAGCAAAAAGACGCAGCATATGCGCAGCAGCTCTCGTATGCGTCGACGGCAAATACCGTTAAGTCGATTGCGCCACACTTTGCCCAGATGGTTATAAACCAACTCAAACAGAAACTATACAGTGCGGAAGACAAAAATGCGTATGATAAGTTAATGCGCTCGGGCTATCAGGTGAAGACAACGCTCAATATGGATACGCAGCAGATGCTGATCGATAATGTCTCCAAGCAGATTCCATACCTCAACAACCGTGGTGGGACGAATGCGAGCGGTGTTGTGATAGACGTCAAGACAGGTCGAGTACGCGCACTAGTGGGTAGTGCCGACTACAACAACCCACAGTGGGGTAATGTCAATATGGCAACAACGCCACGCCAGCCAGGCAGTAGCTTCAAGCCGATCTACTATGCAGGAGCACTAGCCGAGGGGGTTATTACACCAGCGACAATTTTCCAAGATAAGCCAACGGACTTTGGCGGTGGCTACCAGCCGCTCAACGCTGACAAACGTTGGCATGGGAGTGTGACGACGCGTCGAGCAATTAGCTGGTCGCTCAATATCCCGAGCGTGGAGATCATGAAGAAGTTTGGTATTAGTAAGTCGGTTCAAACGGCTAATAATCTTGGTATCTCGTCGATTACTCAAGCAACAGGTGAGAAGAATGGTTTGTCTCTCGCACTTGGCTCGGGTGAGGCATCGCTAACGCAAATGACTAATGCCTATGCAGCATTTGGCAACCAAGGGCAGCAATTTGAGCTGGGACTCATCGAGCAGGTTAATGACAAATACAACAAGAAAGTTAGCTGGCCCAACGCAACAAGCAAGCGGGCAATTAGCGAAGGTGGTGCCTACTTGATCTCAAATATTTTGTCCGATAATTCGGCACGAGCGAGCGTATTTGGTTCAACCCTCACAGTGCCTGGCCATACTGCGGCTGTCAAGACAGGGACGACGAATGATAACAAAGATGCGTGGACGATTGGCTATAACCCAGAGTATGCCGTTGGCGTTTGGGTTGGTAATAATGACAATACACCAATGAAAAATGGTGGCTCAGACATGGCAGGACCAATCTGGCGCAACACAATGACGAAACTCTTGGCGGGCCAGTCGAATACCCAATTCCCTGTGCCAAGTGGTGTTGTGCAGCGCTCGGTCTGTACGAGCGACGGTGGCCTGGCTACTACCGAGAATGCCAAGGGGACGTACAAAGAATACTTCCTAACTGGCGCGTTGCCAACTAAGCAGTGTAATGTTGTGCGCACCAAGATCGAAGTTTGTAACCTCAGTGATAAAAAGATGGAGTCTATCTACGAAGATGACTTCGACAGCACGAAGTACTCAAAGAATAGTTCAGACTGCTCCACGACGAAACAGCAAATCCGTGTCTGTGACGTTGAGCAAAAGCGCATCATTACCATCGATGAAAAAGACTTTGACAGCAGTCGTTACTCAAAGAACATCGCAAGCTGCCGATCGTCAAGTAGTAGAGGAAGCTCTGGCAGTACAAGCGACGACAGCGATAATAGCTCAACTATCAACGGTAATACTCGCCGCCGCAATAATACCGGCAACAGTGGTAACACTGGTGGTACGAGTGGTGATAGTTCTGGTACCGGTGGTACAAGCGATGATGATAGCTCTGGGCAGAATAACCAGAACAATACTGGTGGCAATAACAATAACTTCTTCAGGACTAACTTTTAGTGCTTTGAGGAGGCGCGGATGATTGCTCATATTGCTGGCCAAGTTGATGAGAAGTTTGCGGGTAGTGTCATCATTGATGTGCAGGGGGTTGGCTATGAGATAGCGGTCGCAGCGCATGATTATGATGCGATGCAGCTTGGTGAGACAGTCAAGCTCTATACATACCACCATATCCGAGAGCAAGCTCAGGAACTGTTTGGCTTTTCGTCACGGGCGGCCAAGAAACTGTTTGAGCTGCTCATCACAGTGCAAGGCGTAGGCCCCAAGGCGGCACTGGCTATCCTCAGCCTTGGTGAGGCTGAGCAGGTGCGTAATGCCTTAGCCAATGCCGATGCGGCCTTTATCCAAAAAGCTAGTGGGGTAGGCAAAAAGACTGCTGAGCGCGTGGTGGTAGACCTGCGAGATAAGGTGGGCGTGCCAACGTACTATGCTGCTCACGACGCGCCTGTGCAGGCAGAGCTTGATACAAACGACGAAGCACTCGAAGCGTTGGTTGCGCTAGGCTATACACTGGCAGATGCCACCAAAGCACTTGCTCATATCGATACGAGTTTACCCACAGCGCAGCGAGTGACAATGGCTTTGAAGCAGTAAGCCACATTGATATCAACAGAGGATAGTGTTGTAAATTGCCAAAACTCTTGGTGATGAAGAGGTATTTCTTGTGTTAAACAAGTAAAACGTTATTTTCTTGGGCTAATATCTTCTCCTGTAATTCTTTTTGGGGAGTCAATTATCTTTCTTAAAATACCAATCTCCGAGTATTAGAACCAAACCTTGCTATTATACAAAGGGATCATACTCTATCAAGAAAATAGTGAGAAGTGTAATAGTTGCTGAGGATTTGGCATAATATCAGCAACTTGACATACTGACAACAGTGGAATACGATAGTAGCTATTATGAATAGCACCCCTTTATTGTCAGCTACAGTGCGGCGTGCTCGTCAGGCTTATCCATCGCTACCGTACCATAATGTACAACATATGGATGATGTAGTGAGAATGACAAAAGAGTTTATTGCCCTTATCCCGCAGCATGTATTTTCGGTCGAGCAGCATGAACTTCTCGTTATAGCAGCGGCCTGGCATGATGCTGGTTACAACCATACTGCAGCCAACGAATACTGGTGCAAAGAGGCATACTCGATTGCATTGTTTGTACAAGACAGCCAAAGAGAAGGGCTTGAGCTAGATAGCGAGGCCTATGCCTTTGTGGAGCGAGCAATTCTTGGCACGATTGTCGTACCGCCACTGCAGCGCAGCACCCTTGAGGCTAAGTTGCTTCATTTGGCTGACATCGGGTTTCTCTTTGCAGATTGGCAGACATTTTGGCGGGGGAGTATGAATTATCGGGTAGAGGAGCAACCAGATACTCCATGGGTAGAGTTTTTGCAGAGGCAGCAGCGCTTCTTTGCAATGTGTTTAGCAGAGATGCAGACGGATGGTTTGTTATTAGGTATTGCTCCATCTGTTATTAGCCAGTATTGCGCGGCACTGCAGCAGCATATGGAGCAATTTGCGCGTATGCCAGAGCCAGTAGATCATACTGCACAATAATATTTCATGTAGTAGTAACAATGCAAAAAATATGAGATACTAGCACATAGTGTGAAAAATCCTGAGCAGAAAAATTCGGAGAAGCCTGATGTGCAACACGTGTCTCGCCTAAGAGAAGTGGCGAGTGTGGGGCTGACGGCCCTGCGCTATGGTGGCGTAGAATATATTGCCCGGCAGGCGCGTGACGGTAAGCCGATTGGGCTCTCACTTGCAGCTTTTATGGCAGCTGATGTTGCTGATGGGCAAATTCTTGACGATACGCCTCTGCGCCGTGTAACTGATGGTGTGGTGGACACAGCTGCTGTAGTACGCGTGATGTATGAGCTAGGCAAGCGCTATCCTGAGGCGCGAGCGGGGATTGCCGCCGTTGCCCTTGGGCAGGCAGCAACTGGCGCAGCCAATGCCTACCACCTGGCAAAAACTGGTGAGGTGACCAAGGGTGGGCGCTACAAACGAGCCGCTAATATCGCTACGGCGGCTTTTGCCATTGTAGCGGCACGTGGTAACCCTGGGTGGACGCGCTTCGCAGGCGGTATAGCGGCTGGCATTGTTGCAGCTACAACAGTACCGCACTTACGTGGAATTGGCAAGCCGACTGGTAAGCAAGTTCGTCGATTGTAATAAGCATGGGCGAGAGTTTAGATTATATTTTGCCTACGTTTCAAGCTTGGTTGAGTACTATTGTGAATCTATTGAGGACTAGCCCCCCTCTGTTGACAATAGATAGAATGGCTTGTATAATGGTGAAATTATGTGTAATAAAAACCACTACCTTGGGTCTGCTCCTGAGCTTAAGACGAAGAAAGACCCAGAGCATTATAACGATGCTTTTTGTAAGTCGGCAGATCGTGCCTGTAAGCGCTACCCCCAGCTACCTTACCATCACCCTGGACACATGAAAGATGTAATGCAAGCAGTTAGCGAGCTTGTGGAGCTTTTGCCTGGTGATGGCTATCGGCGGGTGATCGGCCCATGGCAAGAATCCTTGCTTGTATTAGCAGCAGCCTGGCATGATGCTGGTTTTGATGAAAAGGCAGCTCAAGAATATCCGACAAAAGAAGAATATGCAAGTGCACTACTACTAAAAGACATAGAGGATAACGGGATTGAACTAGACGATAGCGATAAGGCTTTTCTCGATCGAGCTATCAAGGGTACAATTATGGTGCCCGCACTCCAGCAACGTGATACGCCCGAGGCGAAACTGCTCCATTACGCTGATATGGCCTATATGACAGCTGACTGGGAGACATTCTGGCGCGGTGCTGAGGCATTTCACGATGAGGAGCACCCGGACATGTCCTGGGAAAAATTCCAGCAGTTTGAGGAAGATTTCTTGCCAAAATATAAGGAGTCATTGAGGAATGACTTTCAATCACTTGGCATTGCTGAGGACGAAATCCAAAAACGATTGGATACCCTTGAATCTCATCGTAAGCGCATTATGGAAATGAGCAACCCATGGCTTAAGCGACAGGATAATCAGTAATGACAAGCATTATCTTCTCCTCTATAATAGAGCAAGAGAAGGAGGTGATAAAAATGAAAAACTGTGACATTTGCCCATTCGTGGCAGAACAAACAATTGATGACCCGGCGGTGGTCATGCAAACCGATCGATGGAATGTGGTGCTCGATCGCAATCAGCTATATCTTGGCAAGGGGTTTGTGACGCTACGTGAACATAAGTCGTCGCTTGGTGAGCTCGATGAGACCGATTGGCGCGAGCTCCACATAGTGATCCGCAGCATGGAGCACGCAATTACCCAGGCATTTGGTGCAGACGTGTGCAACTGGGAATGCCTGATGAACAATGCCGTCAAGGCCGGACAGTCGACCCATGTGCACTGGCACCTCTACCCACGCTATGCTAATGGTACGCACTTTGCGGGGGAGGAATTTCCTGACCCAAAGTGGCCACGGCACCTAGAGAGTGGTGAGCACCGTGTGAGTGAGGAGCTATTTGGCAAGATTGTCCGAGCGGTACAAGAGAACTTACCGCAGTCTTAAGGCGACCAGCGGAAGTAATATAGGATACCTTTTATCTTCGTAAAAAATCGCATAGATAATTTATCATGCATCACCAATGCTATAATAAACCTATGGCGATAGAACGAATTGTTGATACCAGTAGCCACGCGGATGATAGCGAGGAGCAGCGCATTGAGGTGACGCTGCGACCACAGCGCTTTGCAGAGTATGTGGGGCAGGAGCGACTGAAGAAGAATTTGCAGTTGGCAATTACGGCAGCCAAGAAGCGTGGTGAGCCAATCGACCATGTTTTGCTCTATGGCCCACCTGGCCTTGGCAAGACGACGATGGCGGCGGTGATTGCCAATGAGATGGGGGCTGGCTTGCGAGTCACCAGTGGCCCGGCAATCGAGAAAGCGGGCGATTTAGCATCGATCTTGACCAATCTTAACGATGGCGATGTGTTGTTTATCGATGAAATCCACCGCTTGGGGCGAGCTGTGGAAGAGATCTTATACTCGGCGATGGAGGATTTTAAGCTCGATATTGTCATCGGCAAAGGACCAGCGGCCCGCAGTGTCCGGCTTGACCTACCGCGCTTTACGGTAATTGGCGCGACGACACGGACAGGGAGTCTTGCAGCGCCACTGCGCGACCGATTTGGGCATATCTATCGTTTGGAATTTTACACTCCAGAGGAGATCGCACAGATCATCACGCGGGCAGCGACTATCCTCGAGACGCGCATCAAGCCAGAGGCGTCGCGATTACTCTCCACGAGGGCGCGTCTCACGCCACGGATTGCCAACCGCTTGCTTAAGCGGGTGCGTGACTATGCGGATGTAAACGGTGATGGTATTATTGATGTAACAACAACAACACAGGCGCTAACCCTGCTGGAAGTTGACGAGCTTGGCCTCGACCCAGCCGACCGTAACCTGCTGCTCTCGATGCTCGATACCTATGGCGATAGCCCGGTTGGCCTGACGACAATTGCTGCTCTGACAGGTGATGAAACAACGACGATCGAAGACTTCTATGAGCCATATCTCCTGCAGATTGGTTTTATAGAGCGAACGCCGCGAGGCCGGCGGGTGACACCACGAGCACGACAGCATCTTGGCCGCGCAATGGAGTAAGAGGCATGGGGTGATGAGCCCAAGATATGCTACAATATACCCATGAATTCACAACGATTGCAACGCAATGATCCACCACGGCCCGTCGCCTATGATGTCGATGGCAACCCACTCTACGCCGAGCCGCCTACGGCACCACGCGCGAGCAGCACACTCTATGATGTGAGCGGCAAAGAAGGTGCTCCTCACTACCATGCGCCGCGCCCAGAAGCGAACCTGCCACGGATGTCATCAGAAGTGCGCCGCCGCCATGATGAATCAGTTATGGCCTTCCCGAATCTCAATCTGAGCGAGCAAGAATACATCATTAGTGTGGTGCGTCGCCACCCGATTGGTATGCTGCCAGCGATTGTTATGTCGACCTTGATGACAAGCATTGTCTTAGCACTGATGTTTAATTACGACTATATTTTTGACCTCCTCCACCTGCCAGCTTCTGCTTCTGGGTCATTTATGTTGCTGTGTATGGCGCTCATCTTGGCCTTTGTTCTTGGTGGCTATGTGTCGGTCTGGGTTTATACGCGCAATATGTTTTACCTAACAAATGAGAGTGTTATCCAGGAGATCCAGACGAGTATTTTTTCACACACCGAGCAAACGGTTAGCTTAATGAATATTGAAGATGCCAGCTACAACCAGCGTGGTGTCCTCCAAGCAATGTTTAATTATGGCTCAATTCGCCTTAGTACGGAGGGTGACGAGACGACTTATCGCTTCTCATTCGTAGCTAACCCCAAGCAAGAAATCGCGACACTTAATAACGCAGTAGAGGACTTCAAGAACGGCCGGCCAGTGGCAAATGACTAATGTGAGCAGCGTTGATGATAAAAAACACCGAGCAGATAAGGCTCGGTGTTTTTGCATATCTATCCAATAGAGATTTAGGTATTATTGCGGTTGGTCTTGGTGTAGTCTGCCTCACGCTCTAAGTTGGCGGTGAGTTTGTAGCCTTTACACTGGTTGTCGGTGGTGCAGTCGGTGCCACTGTAGTGGTAGCTAGACTGGGCGCTGCCAAGCTTGTGGCCATTTGGATCGGTAAAGAGCGATGGGTCAACCGAGCGCAGTGTCTTGCTATCGATCGTGTTAGGGTAGTGGTTATTTTTCTCAAAATACACTTCTTCCAGGCTATAGTACATTGCGTTAATGGCAGTTTTGCGCTGATTGTCGCGCTGCGTTGCTTCGGTTGCGATTTTCTCGCTGAAAAAGAGCCAGCTGCCCGTTGCAAGGAGAGCGATCACAACGATGAGCTCAATAACGGTAAATCCTTTACGTGCCTTCATGGTGTTATTATAGCATGTCTACCACGAAAATTTCTTTAGAAGATTGTTGCTGTTTCGTACTCCACATTGATAGAGCAGTGGAAGCTGGAGGCTAATAAAAATAAATAAATCGGTGATATTGATTCTTCGTAAATACAAACTAATCTCCACGCGGACAACGGCAAGAGATTCTGGTATAATAAATTCTTGAAGGAGAGGGGACGTATGACCAAACAATCGAATACGACACAAACCACAGACGACGGCAAGCTCAAAGCGCTTGGCCTCGCGATGGATCAGATTACAAAACAATTTGGCGATGGTGCCATTATGAAGCTTGGTGAATTCCATCAGGCAGATGTAGCGGTGATTCCGTCTGGCTCGCTGAGCCTCGATCTTGCGCTGGGCGGCGGCTACCCCAAGGGGCGCATTATCGAGATTTATGGGCCAGAGAGTAGCGGTAAGACGACGCTGACGCTGCATGCTATTGCTGAGATTCAGAAGCAGGGTGGCACAGCGGCCTTTGTTGATGCCGAGCATGCGCTCGACCCGAGCTATGCCAAGAAGCTTGGTGTCGATACAGACAACCTTTTGGTGTCGCAGCCAGATAATGGTGAGCAAGCACTGGAGATTACGGAGACGCTGGTGCGGTCGAACGCCGTTGACCTTATTGTCGTAGACTCGGTGGCAGCACTAACACCTCAGGCTGAGATTGATGGTGATATGGGTGACTCGCATATGGGTCTCCAGGCTCGCTTGATGAGCCAAGCACTGCGTAAGTTAACGGGGATTATCAACAAGAGCAAAGCAACTGTCATTTTCATCAACCAGATCCGCATGAAAATCGGCGTAATGTTTGGCAACCCCGAGACGACAACTGGTGGTAATGCGCTCAAGTTCTATGCCTCGCAGCGGGTGGATATCCGCCGCATCGGGCAGATCAAAGTGGGTGATGACATTCGCGGTAACCGGACGAAGGTAAAGGTGGTGAAGAACAAGATTGCGCCGCCCTTCCGCGTTGCTGAGTTTGATATCATGTACAACGAAGGCATTTCCAAGACAGGGGATATTCTCGACCTAGCGGTGCAGCATGGCATTGTTGATAAGTCTGGCGCTTTCTTCAAATACGGTGGCGAGACAATTGGTCAAGGCCGCGACAAGACTAAAGAGTATCTCAAAGAGCATGCCGATACCTTGGCTGAAATTGATAGTAAAGTTCGTGAGGCAGTGAAGGCAGCGGAAGAAGCGTAGCGTTGAAAACCTCAGTTTTTACAACTGTTGTGCGAGATGAGGGTCGGGTTTTTGCAGAGACAACACATTCATTTGCGTTCTTAGCCAACATACCAATTACACCTGGACATAGCTTGGTTGCGCCACGGCGTATTGTTGCGACAGTTGATGAGTTGGCACCAGAGGAACTTACTGATTTGTTTGCTTTGGTGAAACAGGTGAAAACTGTACTACGCCAAGCGGTTGGCGCTCAAGGGTTTAACTGCGCTTGGAATGAGGGTCGTGCCTACGGCCAGTCGGTGCCGCACCTCCACATTCACATTGTGCCACGAACACAAGGTGACGCTGGTATTACTCAATATGAACCACGCCAGTTCTTGTATCGCCCAGGGAGCCGTGCCGAGTCGCCAACAACTGAGCTGGCTGACCTAGCGCAGCACATGCGAAAAGTAGTAACTGATATAAAGAACAACACACAGGAGTAAGTGATGCATAATGATCTATGGCAGAGTTATCGCCCAAATGGAGCGCCAAAACAGGGTGAAGGCCTTGCCCGCAAAGATTTGACCAAGGATACTATTGTCGCGGCAGCGCATGTTTGGTTGTGGCGGCGTAGTAGTGATGGTGGGTGTGACATATTGCTTCAGCGCCGAGCTGACCAGGTCAAAAACTGGCCAGGCTATTGGGATATTTCGACAGCAGGGCACGTGAGCCTTGGTGAAACACCGCTTGATGCGGCACTGCGTGAGGCTCAAGAAGAAATTGGTATGACGCTTGATACTTCTCGAGTGAAGTTTATTGGGAGTTTACCAAAGCGCAAATCAGCATATAGCGAGTTTCACTTTGTTTATACTTATGAATATCACGATGAGCCGCTCGATATGGTTGATGGTGAAGCAGCGGCACTGCGCTGGGTGCCGTATGACACATTCCGTCAGATGATCGAACAGCCAGAAGATGTGATGCTTGTGCCGCATCGACCACTCTATTTTGCACTGTTAATGGAAGAACTAGGACAAATATTGCGCGAGTCATGAAATAGGGGTAGAAAAAAGACCAAGGCAACGAGTCTAGAGTCGACACTAGAGGAGTAAAGATAAAGCATGGATACCGAAAACCACTCCAGAAACGACACTCCGTTTACCCGGGCAATCATCCTCCATGGACGACCAGACTATGACGAGTACTATAATATCCAGGGTGACAGCTCAAGCAACTCTCATTGGTTGCCTTGGCTTCAGCAACAACTCTTGATACGTGGGATACTAACGCAAACACCTGAGATGCCTCGCCCATACGAGCCACGCTACGAGGCATGGTGTCAGGAATTTGCTCATCTGCCAGTGGATGAGCGCACATTGCTAGTGGGTCATAGTTGTGGTGGAGGTTTTTGCTTCGTTGGTTGAGTGAGGGAAACTGCCGTGTTGGCCGGGTCGTACTGGTGGCACCGTGGCTGGATGTTGAGGGAGAGGCAGGAGATTTCTTTCGCTTTGCACTCGACCGCCAGATAGACCGCAAAGCAGTGCACGACATTGATGTACTCTACTCTACTAATGACTACTCACACCTACAAAGCTCCACGGCAAAGCTCCGCCGTGAGCTACCCCAGCTACGCTACCATCGATTTGTCAACTATGGCCACTTCACCTTCAGCGCGATGCAGACGCGAGCGTTTCCAGAGCTGGTAGAGATTTGTTTAAGAGAGGAGAAGAAATGACTAAAAATGACGACTTGAAAGACAAAAGTAGCGTGCTAGATGCGCTCCCCACGACACAGATTGATATAACGCGCGTAGCGAATCTGCGCGAGATACTCAAAGAGTACGGGCACAAGACTACAGAAATATGTAGCATGCAGCTTGGCTATGATAATCATCTCTATGTTTTGCTCTCGAGTAATATTCCAAGGAGAGATGGATGGGCTTGTTTTACAGAAATCAAGGTAGATAGTGTCTTTTCGGTTCTTGAATTTGTCATTGATTGGGAGAAGGAGGCGGTTAAACAGGTAATACACCTTGACCTTGGTCAGCATTTTATTAATTTTCGCTACGTTCAGCCGATTGGCGATAAGCTGCTGCTGGTTTGCCCACGGATGGACTATGAGGAGCCGTCTATGAGTAACAACGCAGAGATTGTTGATAGAACTGGCAAGGGGATCATGCTGGGGTGCTTGGGTGACGCGGTCGGCGGGGTGATTGTCACAGAGAGTAGCGATATCATCACTAGTTATTTTGATGAAGGTGTATATGCGTGGTATAACCCAATCAGTGGCCTTGGAGTGAGAGTGTGGGATGATAAACTGCGAGAGAACTCTGATAAGATTCCAACGTTCACACGAGATGAAGTCATCTATATGTTCTTTGATGAGTGCAAGAATTTTTGGTACAAAGATATATCTGATTTTAAGCTAAGAAAGGTTAGTCCAGCAGGTGTATACACAGTATACGAACCTATTAATAGTATGAGAGCTTTTCTTGCCTATAATAATACTAATAAATTGCTTGCTGATGGAGGGTATGACCAAGAGAATACGTTTTATGTTATTGATGTATCCCCCGCTCGAGATGAGCACACACGCCGACCAGCTGTCCTGATTGGACATATGGTACCAGTAGCAAAAATTGATTTTATTTCTAATGGCGAGAACGTCGAGGACATAAATAGCGATCAATCAGCCTTTCGTACTAATAAAGCTGTCTTCATCGATGAAGCATATAACATCTATCTCAAAGCATTTCAGTAGTGGGGTTGGCGTAGCTCATTTCTAGAGAGGTGAGCTAGGTGACATGACTAAATAAATTTGCGTATAATAAATATATGCCGACAGAAAAAACCTACACCATTACTGCGCTCACTGCACAGGTGCGGAATGCCGATCGAGTGAATGTATTTATTGATGGCACGTATGATTTTAGCCTTGATGTGGCGCAGGTGGTGGATTGTGGCGTGAAGGTGGGGCGAATACTAACTGAAGCCGAGCTGACTGAGCTACGCCACGAGGGGGAGTTTGGTAAGCTCTACGCACGGGCGCTTGAGTACACTCTGATGCGGCCGCACAGTGCGCGCGAAATCCGTGACTATCTCCAGCGCAAAACACTGCCACGCAAGTATAGACAACGCAAAACTGGCACGCTGGTTGAGAAGCCTGGTGCTTCACTAGCGGTTGTGCAACGGGTGTTTGCGCGTCTTAGGCAGCGTGGTCATATCGATGATGAGGCATTTGCCCAGTGGTGGGTGGAGAATCGCCACCAGAGTAAGGGTGCGTCGCGCCGCAAGTTGGAGGCAGAACTACGTGCTAAGGGCGTTGCACCGGAGGTGATAAACCAAGCATTAGCGCAGTCGAGGCGGACTGATGAAGACGAGCTAGCTAAGGTGATTGCTAAAAAACGCCCCCGCTACCCAGACGAGCAAAAGCTTATCGCGTATCTTTTGCGTCAAGGCTTTGCCTATGATGACATCCGAGCCGCTTTGGCGGGTGATGAATACTGATGTGTGTTAGCGACGTTCGTCGCTCTTAATTGATTCTCGGGCTTGCGATGGCTTACGGAAGGGGTTGACGTATTCGCCACTACTCATGGCCGGTTGGGTGGCCTTTTGCTCGGACTTTTTGGTCTCAGCCTGCGACTGGACAATGATAGCATCGTTATTGATCTCGATAATTTGCGACCGATGGATAACCAGCTCAGCATCATTGAGGCGGTGGAGCCACGAGCGTCGGACGATGAGCTGCTGGATGACAAAATTACCCGTCTCGATCGTATAGTCGCTAATCTTACCGAGGCGTCGCCCGCGCTTGTCTTGGACGGGCATACCCAAAAGGTGAAACTTGAGCTCGTAGAGGCGCTGGATCTTGATGACGTCGGTAGGGGTGATGAGTTCGTCGACAGAGTCGATGATCATGCCGAGTTCACTCATCTCACGTACATCAGCGAGGCGGAGCAGCATGGTTGTGTCGTTAGCAAATGAGCCATCTACGGTGTAGGCAACGATGGTTAAGGTTGCTGGATCGACAAGCGGCTGGGCTAGGCTGCCAACTTTGCCGCCCATTTGTAAGCTCATCACGGGATAGTTGGCGAGTGCAGATCCGAGCAGTATCATATGTGTAGTATAGCATTGCGCCGCAAAAAGCTCCACTACGGCTGTAAAAAATGTTACTCAACAAATGGGTTACGCGAGCTAATCGGTAGTTGGCTGGCGCTTTGGTCGGATTCGCTGGCGGTTTTGAGTTGCTCGATTTTTTTGATGGTCGCTTGGTCGATACCATTAGTGGGCTGGGGTGGAGCAGCCTCTGACGCCTTGGAGATGGTGGCATTAAGCAAGAAGGTAATAACAGCTAAGCCGCCGAAGGCAATAACGACAAAGAGAATAATGTGGTAGCGGTGGAGAAATTTACTACTGGCGCGCCCAAGCGCGGCGAGTGAGAGATCGCTGTTCATGATCGGAGATATACCTCGATGGTTAATGTGTTGCTAGTAATACTATCGGGTGGCTGGCCCTGAGCGGTGCTGCGCGAGAGGTCAACATTGGCTATGCGCATCTTTGTCAGGCTTTGCTCGACGAGATACATGAAGGTGAGAAGTTTGCGATACTCGACGGGATTCTTGACGGTGACAGATGCAGTAGTCGCTTTGAGTCCGGCAATAGTAGGCAGGGATGTGCCTGTCTTGCTGCTACTCGATGAGCTACTTGACGAATTGCTCGATGAGCCGCCCTTGGCATTGTTATCGGCAAAGGTGATGTCTGAAATAGTAATGCCAGCTTTGCGGGCAAAGTCGTTAAGGTCGTTGATAATCTGATCCTGATATTGGTAGCTTTTACTTTCGGCAGCGATCTTGGAGGCGCGCTCGACGGCATGATGCTGCGTTTTGAGCATCTTTTCGGTCTGGGAGAGCTCTTGCAGTTCAGACTCACTGGCGGCAGCGTGCGAGGCAACAGTGCTAGCATCGGCCGCAAAGCCATCAAGCCAGTTGTAGGCAAGGGTAAAACCACCGGCTCCAATTGCAGTAATAACTACTAGCGACACGGCAAGGATAATCCGGAGGTTTGTCGCCGTTAGCGTGAATTTTTTGCTCATTGTTGGCCGATTCCTTTCTTGAATGTGACACTGTAGGTTGAGGTGTAGGGATAACTACCGGCGTCTTTGTCTTGCAGTGTGATGGATTGGAAGCTGACACTGGAGAAGATGGCGGAGTCATTGAGGCGGTTGCGTAGAGCAATAGCATCGTTGTAGCCTTTGGCGCGGATACTCAGCGTAGTGGGGGTGCCAAAGGTGGTTGGGTCAATATTAAGCTGCTCGATGATAACGTTGGGCGGAAGGCGATCGGCAATAAGCTTGATGAGGCGGGTGTACGAGACCTGTTGGTCGAGGATGGCTTTGGCAGTGGTAAGGTTAGCTTTGAACTCAGTAGCCTCACGCTTGACGGTGGCGTATTCGGCAGTTTTGTTGTGGTTACGCTCTACGGCGGCTTGGTTGCGGCTACGCTCGGTTGCGATGAAAAAGTACACGCCGCCAATTTCAGCCAAAACGATAAAGACTAAGACAAACAGGAGCACGACATAGCGGCGCAGCAAGGTGTTGGTGCGGCTCGCAGTGAGCTGCTTTTTATACGCTGGTGGCAATAGATTAATCATTTCCAAATCTCCCCACTACTAAGGCTAGCCAGGCCTGCAACACTGATATACCGAGGCCGAAACTGCTTTTGTGGCTGCTGGAGCTTGCCAAAGTCGAGCTTTTGCCATGGATTAACGACGCGCACTGGCATGACGAGGTCGTTGGTGAAGAAGTCACCCATGCCTGGTACATTGCTACCACCACCGACGATGACGATTTGCTCGATCTTACGTTCATCGCCAATCCGGTCGTTATAATAGCGGATCACTTTGCGAATTTCGGTGCTAATGCGCTTGAGGCTTGGTTTGAGTGCCTCAGTGATGCCAGCTTGGCGTGGCCCAGGCGAGAGGCCATTGAGCACCTTGAGCTGGTGGGCATTCTCGAGTGTGATGTTAAGATGCTTCGAGATATCGATGGTGAAGGTATTACCGCCAATTGCCACCCCACCAGTGAGGCGGACGGCGCTTTTATCTAGCACAGCGATATCGGTACTCGCTGGGCCAATATCGACGACGAGTGTGAGAAGGTTGCCAGCATCAGCGCTATCGAGCACGCGCGCAATAGCGTTGATATTGGGCTCAACAACCACTGGCACGAGTCCCACCGCTTCGGCTGCTTGCAAACAAGCGTCGACCAGCTGCTTAGGCACGGCCGACATCACGACGTTGAGCTGCTCTTTGGTGTGCTCGATCACTTCATAATCAACGTAAAGTGAATCGAGCGGCAAGGGGATATACTGATCGACCTCTACCTGGATAGCGCCATCGAGGTGTGCTGCCTCTTTGGCTGGGATCATGAAGGTGCGCGAGTAGGTGCGACTAGTCGGCACGCCAATCACCACGTGGTCGCTACCGAGGTTGCCAATGAGATGTTCGTTGATGAGTGAGCTGAGGCGCTCGGCCAGGTAGGAGTCATCAGGGTTGTCGAGGGACGTTTGGACTTCCTTTGGGTCAAGGTCGAGCGAACCATAGCCCAGTACGAGCCAGCGCTTGGAGTCGATCGACATGATTTTGATGCCTGTCTGACTAATGTCGAGACCAATGATTGGTTTGTCGCGATAAAATAACTTTGCCATGATACGTTCGTTTCCGTCATTATAGCATAAGCGATATGATAAACGCTAGCGTTTTGAGGAGGATTGTCATGGATCGGTAGACTGTTGCGCGTGGTGTGACGATGGTAGGGAGGGCAGGCTGATACAAAGCTGGTATAGCTGTAGATTTACCAGGTAATTAGTGGTTGAAACGCTGACGGAGAATAGGGAATCTAGCCTTACTTAATCTGGTTTGCCATATTCGAGATTGGCAACATCACCGAGGCGGCAATGAGCCCAACCATGCCGCCCATGATGACGATCATGACGGGCTCGATGATGGAGCTGATGCCATCGATCGCGACGTCCACTTCCTCCTCATAATAATCTGCCACCTTTACAAGCACGGTATCGGTCTGGCCAGTCTCTTCGCCAACGGAGAGCATTTGCGCTACGATGGGTGGGAAGAGTGGATTTTTTTCGATGATGCTTGAGAGGTTGCGCCCATTTTTGACTTGCTCGGCAGCATCATTGAGGGCATTTTCGTAGACTTTGTTACCCACTGCCCGGGCAGTCACGCGGAGGGATTCGAGTACTGCTACTCCCGACCCCATCAACGCCGAGAACGTGCGAGCAAAGCGAGCAACGGCGATCTTAGTGATGATATCGTTGATTTTTGGTATTTTGAGAATGATGGTGTGGAGCCAGAGTTTGCCTGCTGGTGTCTTGATATAGCGGCGGAAGAAGTATATCCCCGCACCGAGCGCAGCAATGATAAAGATCCCATATTGGATGATAAACGCGCTCAGTCCAAGCATAAACTCGGTAATAGCGGGTAATTTGGCGTCCGGTCCGCCGAGGCCGCGCACAATGCTGCCGATTTGCGGAATAACAAAGATCATCAAGCCAAAAAAGGCAGCAATGGTGATAACGATGAGCACGGTAGGGTATGTCATGGCGCTTTTGATCTTTTTGCGCATACTGGCGTTTTTTTCTTGTTGCATGGCCAGGCGCTTGAGGATATCATCGAGAATACCAGCCGCCTCGCCCGCGCGTACCATGTTAATAAAAACGGTGTTGAAGGTCTCTGGGTGCTTTTCGAGTGCGTCGGCGAGTGCCATACCGCCCTCGACATCGCGTAGCAGGTCGCCTGTCACCATTTGGAGGGCTTTACTACTGGTGTGGTCGTGCAGCGAACCCATGGCGCGCAGCAACGGCACACCAGCCGACACCATGGCACTGAGCTGGCGGGTAAACATCACCAAATCCTCACTCTTGACCTTGTTGCCACCAAAGAGAGCAAAGCTGGCGCGCTTTGGCTTGACCTCTTCAGCACTAATTGGTCGCAGGCCTTGACGGCTCAAGCTGGCTAGGGCGCTGGCGCGATCGGGAGCGTCGATCGTTCCATTGATGGAGTCGTTTTTGTTCGTGATGGCGATGTAGCGAAATTGTGGCATGTTATTCCTTTGTGACGCGGAGCACTTCTTCTACAGTGGTGTTGCCGCGGATTGCTTTTATTAATCCATCGGTGAGCATAGTGGTCATCCCCTCGGCGACGGCTTGGTCTTGGATTTCGTTGCTGGTATTGCCGCCGATAATCATCTTTTGGATTTCGCGCGAAGTGCCGAGGACTTCGTAGATGCCCACCCGACCCTTGAAGCCGGTGTGATTACACTCATCGCAGCCGTTTGGGTTTGGCTGCCAGAGGGCGGCGATAGTGGTGTCCGTCGTGCCCCAGGGTGTCTCACCGCCGACTTTTTGGACGATAGCCTGGGCTTCAAGTTGGTGGATGTAATAGAAATTTTGACCTGGTGCAAGGTGGAAGAGGCGGACGATTTCCGCGACTTCTGTTTGGTCGGGTTCATAACTCTGGCGGCAGTTCATACAGAGGCGGCGCACCAAGCGCTGGCCTACCACGGCCTTAACGGTACTGGCGATGAGAAAGGGTTCGATCCCCATATCGAGTAGGCGCGGCAAACAAGTAGCGGCGTTGTTGGTGTGGAGTGTACTAAATACCAAGTGACCCGTTAGGGCAGCTTGGACACCAAGGTTAGCTGTCTCGCCGTCGCGGATCTCACCCACCATGATAATGTTTGGGTCTTGGCGCAGCAGAGCGCGCAAGCCACTGGCGAATGTCATACCAGCTTTGCTATTGGTTTGGGTTTGGTTGACGCCGGGGATCTTATACTCGACGGGATCCTCAATGGTTGAGATGTTGACCTCTGGTGTATTAAGCATCGAAAGGACGGAGAAAAGTGAGGTAGACTTGCCACTCCCGGTCGGGCCTGTCACGAGGATCATCCCATTGGGCTCGGTCAGTGCTTGATTAATAACAGCCAGCGAATGACCCCAGTAGCCGAGCTGTTCGAGTGTCACTGCTTGGTTCGATTCGTCGAGGATACGCATCACCACCTTCTCACCATCAGCGATGGGTAGCGTGCTGACGCGTAGGGCATACTGCTTGCCTGCGACTTTGATCTTAAAGCGACCGTCTTGCGGTACGCGGCGTTCGTCTATCTTAAGGTTGGAGAGGATCTTAATGCGGCTTACGAGCGCACCAAGCACATTCTTGGGTAGGCGGTTCACTTCTTTAAGGACACCATCAATCCGGTAACGTACTTGCACGAATTGCTCGCGGGGCTCGATGTGGATATCGCTGGCGTTGCTGCGGATGGCATATTCCAGTAACAGGTTAACCGTCTGGGCGATTGGTGAGTCTTCCGCTACCTCTGCTTCGGTCACTTTTTGGTTCGAGCCATCATCCTCGCGCTGGATGTCGATCACTTCCTTGAGTTCCTGCGTCACATCGCCGCGATACCCCTCAAGACACTCCAAGATATTACTGCGCGGCGCAATGTAGACACGAGTGTTGGTGCCAATTTCCTTTTCGATAAAGTTGACGGCTTGCACATCGTCTGGGTCGTCCATCGCAAGGTGGATGAGCCCATTAGGGTCGATCTTGAAGATGACAGCGTTATACTGGCGCGCGATTCGCTCAGGGATGCGCATGAGGATGTCGGAAGGGATGTCGCGGGGGTCGAGCTCAATGTAGGGAATGTCGGCGTAGGTGGCATAGAGCTTAGTGAGGGCACGCTCGTCGATAAGGTTGTTTTGCAAGACAATATCTTGCAGTCGCAAATTAGACGACGCAGCCTCACTCACCAGTGGTTGGAGCTGCTGGCTGGTCGCAGCGCCACTGCGCTCGAGAAGTTTGACGATAGTAGAATCAGATATATGCATAGTACTTACGCTTATTGTAGCTCATTATGCTTATGCTGACTAGAGGATAGAGCGATATTCGTATCAACGGAGGTAAGGCTATGCTATACTAGAGCCAGTATGCGTGTTATCTGTCAATCACTTACTGATACGTTACAGCTTGGGCAACGTCTCGGCCAGGCGTTACGCGGTGGTGAGGTGATTGTGCTAGTAGGGGATATTGGCGCAGGCAAGACGACGCTTGTTAAGGGGGTTGCGCGTGGCCTCGCTATTACCGATGATATCCAGAGCCCAACCTTTACGATTAGCCGGCTGTATCACGGGCGCGATGATATCCAGCTTGCGCATTATGATTTTTATCGTTTGGGCGATGCAGGGGTGATGCAGCTTGAGCTGGCAGAGGCGATTGCTGAGCCTCGCACAGTGACTATCATCGAGTGGGCTCAGGCTGTAGCGGATGTCGTCCCACCCGATCACCTGACGATCACCATTACTGCACAGAGCGAGATAGCCCGCCAGCTAGATATTGAGGCTGGTGGCACTGTGTCAACTCAGCTTCTCCAGGAGGTCTCGGCATGATTATTTTGTGGAACAGCGCAGGGATGGTCGTGGAGCTAACATTGGTAGATGACACTGGTACTCAGACGAGCTATGAGTGGCCAGCTGGCCGCACTCTGGCGCGTGATATGCTGGCTTATCTGCGTGATCGCTTGGCCGAGCATGGCAAGACGTTGGCGGATATGACTGGCATTGGGGCGCGGTCTGGGCCGGGGAGTTTTACGGGGCTGCGGATTGGCCTGACGGTGCTTAATACACTTGCGCACGAGCAGCATATTCCGATTGTTGGCGCGGTGGGTGATGATTGGCGCGCTACCTGCCTTAAGCGGCTGGCGCATGGTGAGGATGATAGCATTGTTTTGCCTCAGTACGGTGCAGCTGCACACATCACCCAGCCAAAGAAGTAGCGAGTATGAAGCATAAGGGTAATAAATCGTTACCTCTGTAAATAGATAGACCTTTATATTGCCAGTTGCGCAAATTGGCCAAAACGCGATACAATATATTAGTCTGTAGATAGTTTTAATGTTTGATAATACCGGTGTGGGCTGACGTAAGTCTGATGTAGTAAAAACAACACATATCCGGAGAAAGGAATACCATGATAGAAGTACTCTTCGCGGCGATTGGCGTGGCGCTTGGTTTTGGTGGCAAGTACGCCTACGATCGTCAGCAAACTACCAATGGTCAACGGACAATTGACAAAGAATTGGCTCAGGCCAAGCAGCAAGCAGGTGATATCGTCCTCAAGGCCAAGGACGAGGCGCTGCGGATTGAGAATGAGCGCCGCCGCGCAATGCAAAAGACAGAGAATCGTTTGCTCGAGCGCGAGGCGAGCCTCGATCGCAAACTCGACGAACTTGATCGCCGCAGTGAGAAGCTCCGTAAGAGCGAAACAGAAGTCGATGAGCTCAAGAATGAGATCCGTGAGATTCGGGGTCGGCAGCAGGCCAAGCTCGAGAAAATCGCTGGCCTCACCAAGCAAGACGCCGCCAGCAAGCTGATGCATATGACCGAGCGTGATATCCGCCAAGACCTGACTGGCCTGGTGGATAAATTGCAGCGCGAAGCGATGGATGATGCCGAGGAGAAGGCTCAGATGATCCTCGTGACAGCGATGGAGCGCATGAGTAGCGAAGTGACGGCCGAGCGCACGGTGACTGCCATTAAGCTGCCCGACGACGATATGAAGGGTCGCATCATTGGTAAAGAAGGGCGCAATATCCAGGCTCTGCAGCGAGCCACCGGTGTTGATATCTTAGTGGACGACACGCCAGGGATGATTGTCCTCAGTAGCTTTGATCCAGTGCGTCGCCAAGTGGCACGCCTGAGCCTTGAGATGTTAATGAAAGACGGGCGGATCCACCCTGGTCGCATCGAAGAGGTTGTGGCCAAGGCAAATAAGCAAATTGACAAAGAAGTCGTGCGGGCTGGTGAAGATGCGGCGCGGGAGATTGGCGTGGCTGGTATTCCAAAGGAGCTGCTCCACCTTGTGGGTGAGCTGAAGTTCCGGACCAGTTACGGCCAAAACGTCTTGAAACACAGTACTGAGATGGCCCAGATTGCTGGGCTAATCGCAGCAGAGATTGGGGCAGATGTGCGTACCGTCAAGATCGCTACATTACTTCACGATATGGGTAAGGCAGTGACGCACAAAATGGAAGGCAAGCACCACCACATTGGAGCAGAGCTAGCGCGCAAGGCAGGCTTGAGTGAGGCAATTTGCCACGCCATTGAGGCTCATCACGATGATATTGAAGCCACAACACCCGAGGCAATTGTTGTGCGAGTATGCGATGCAGCCAGTGCTGCTCGGCCTGGCGCGCGCAACATGAGTGCCGAGAACTTCGTCGAGCGAATGCGCGACCTTGAGAATGTTGCGACCAGCTTCCGCGGCATCGACAAAGCCTATGCCATTAGTGCTGGGCGCGAAGTGCGCGTCATTGTTCGGCCAGAAGTAGTGGATGACCTGAGTGCCATCAAGCTTGCGCGAGATATCGCTACCAAGATTGAGAGTACTATGCAATACCCTGGTACAATCAAGGTCAATGTGATCCGCGAGACACGAGCGATCGAATTCGCCAAATAGAGTCTAATGACTCAACTCATTACAGACAAAACCCGGTCAAGTAAATTGGCCGGTTTTTTGCCGTGTGGGTGTGTAGTTCGAAGCGTGAATGCGCACATGAGCTCAAGTATATTCCCATTTCGTGACGTTGTGTGGCTAATGAGGGGTATACGTCTTTCAAATCGCCTGAGAGTTAATCATCCTTCAGCTCCAGGCTTGACTATCAGCTTAGTAGGTGTTTTATACGCTTCTTGTATGAATGGCAGGAGTGTGAGTAGATGCAAAAAAGTGATAGCCTTAGGTCTATAAGCTCAACACCACAAAAGGGTTGGTGTGGACGAGACGCCCCCATTCTATAGTTGAGATAGGATATAATGAGAAGCTTTTATTCTGTGACAAGCGGCCAAGAAGGAAGAAGAGAGGAGAAATGACTTTTGGAGTCCGCAAAAATATAGGATAGCACATAAGACCAAGATGACTGCAAAGGCAAAAAGAGTTGCCGCTCGAATAAGATCATTAATAGCGGAGGTTATCGTGTGAGCGATATATAAAATAAATTTGCTTTATCTAAGAATGATCTTGTAGCGTACAAGAACACCGATGCTACGATGCAACCTCACCCTGCTTCTCGGCAACGATAACGACTCGGCCAGTCTTGGCACCGCCTAAGTCGCAGCTGTAGAGCGTCAGGCGGGCGTCTTCTGTTGGGGCTTCGATCTCAACACTGGTTGGTTTAACATCAAATTTCTTGGTAATTTTGTAGTTGTAGCGTTTGCCTTGGTAGTCGGCGAGAATTTGGTCGCCTAGGGCGAGCTTGTCGATATGAAAGAATGGTGATTTTTCTACTGTGCCACCAGGCGTTGGCTGGATACTAAAGCGATGGGCTGCCACGACGAAGTTGCCACCCTTCTCAGGGTTACCGTGGTCGGGGTAGCGCCACCACGCACCACGATCGAGGGCGAGTTTGCCATTAGTACCGTACGGGATATTAACGCCGATCTTGGGGATGATAATACGATTATCTTTAGCTTCAGGCTTGGCGAGTGTCGCCACAGTGATTGGCTTCGTAAAGTGCGGTGCAATGATTGGTGATGTGGCGAGTAGTAGCAGATATCCCCCTGCTAGCAAAAAGAGGGCTGCGATGGTGCCAAATATCCAGTTTGGTATCGAAATACGTGGCAGGCGCGTGCCTGAACGACGCAATGTAGACGGCTGTCGCTTTGATTTATTCATTGCTAGCATAAGAACTCCTCATTCCTGTCTATTATACGGCACGAGGAGCAGCACGCCAATAGCATGACCATCATGGTATTGGCAGATGGGCTCCATTAGGTAGCTCTACTCTAGAGTACAGTGGATAGAAAACTCTTGTATTTCATCCATGGTTTTATTCGATAGAGTGTATAGATCAATCACTAATCTAACTCTAGTGTTGATAGTTAAATAATGGTATCGCTTATGGCAATATCAAGAAATAACTCGCAAGCAGATAAGCCAGCATTGAAAAGGTTAGTGTGGAGGCGTGGCCTAAAAAGGCCACCCACCCAAGGTAAGGATAAGGGTGGGTGGCATAAGGTAATGTTATATAGCGAGGTAGGCTACTACTGCTTGAATGGCTGCGCGAGCGTGAGGCTCTCGTCTGCCTCGGCAATACGGAGTAGCTCGTTGTACTTCGCCACGCGATCGGTGCGCGAGAGCGAGCCAGTCTTGATCTGCCCACAGCCCAGGCCAACTGCCAAGTGGCTGATTGTGGTATCCTCAGTCTCGCCAGAGCGGTGACTCATCACGGTGTGCCAGCCAGCGTTTTGGGCAAGCTGCACGGCTTGGATTGTCTCGCTGAGTGAGCCGATTTGGTTGGGCTTGACGAGGAGTGCATTGGCCGCATCTTGGTCAATCGCTTGCTGGATGAGGCTTGTATTCGTGACGAGTAGGTCATCGCCTACCAGCTGGACGCGGTCGCCAAGGCGCTGGCGGAGCTGCTGCCAGCCAGCCCAGTCGCCCTCGGCCAGGCCATCTTCGATGCTGACAATTGGGAATTCGTCGACGAGGGCAGCCAGCCAGTCGATCATCTCGCTACTGGTCAGGCTCTTGCCTTCACACTTCAACTCATAACGGCCGTCATGGTAGAACTCACTCGAGGCTGCGTCCATTGCAAAGACGACATCTGTGCCAACAGTGTAGCCAGTATTGGTAATCGCTTCGCTCAGCAAGGCGAGCGGCTCACGGTTACCCTGGCGGACGCGTGGCGCATAGCCACCTTCGTCGCCAACAGTGGTGGGGTAGTCGTGTGCTTTGAGGACTTTGGCAAGAGCGTGGAAGATTTCGGTGCCCATGCGGAGCGTATCTGTAAAAGTTGCTGCACCTTTGCAGATGATCATAAACTCTTGGATATCGGTCGCAAAGGCGGCGTGCGCACCACCGTTGAGGACATTCATCATTGGCAGGGGAAGGCTTGGCGTGCTGCCAGTTTGCCCAGCAATGTAGCGCCAGAGTGGTTGCTGCTTGGCATTAGCAACAGCCTTGGCAGTAGCCAGGCTAACACTGAGGATGGCATTAGCACCGAGCTTAGACTTATTATCTGTTCCATCAAGAGCAAGCATTGCATTATCAATCGCTTGCTGGTCGCTCGCATCGTGACCCACCAGTGCAGGAGCGATAACGTCGTTAACATGGGCAACTGCCTGGCTTACTCCTTTGCCAGTCCACTGATTGCCACCGTCGCGTAGCTCCAGTGCTTCGCCCGCACCGGTACTTGCTCCGCTCGGGACGGCCGCTCGACCCAGCGTGCCATCAGCAAGGATGACGTCCGCTTCGACGGTGGGGTTGCCGCGGCTGTCTAAAATTTGTCGTGCTTTTATGGTTTGGATAGAGTAGTTGTTCATATCTTCTAGTATACCATCGAATGGAAAGTAGTCGTCATTACCGCTAAAATAGCATGAACCAACTGCGAAAATTTTCATGCCAGACAAGGATATTGACAAAAGGTCATTTTGTAGATTCAAGCATTGTATTTGCTGACACACATGGTACAATATAATTACGGCAACGGTTAATGAAGCGGAGGGTGGCAGTAACCCTGCGTTCTTCGTTTCGCACCTACACAGTAAGGAGGGCTATTCCCATGACATTCAAAAAAGTAGGTATCCTTAGCGTATTGGCAGTTGGCTCAATGGCGGCGGGATCTTTGCTGTTTAATACAGCACCAGCGTCGGCAGAGAGTTTCGGGCCGACCGCCAATGACAACGGTACGTCCGTTGTCCAATACTACGATGGGACGAAACTGTTTTGCGTTTCTGATGCAAACTACCCCGATGGCACACCTGGCACGACAGCCTTTACGGTTGCGCCAACCCAAGGTAATGGTCCAAGCTATGGCCAAATCCTTGGCGCTGGCGAGACTGGCTGTGTCAGTCTTGAGACAGCACCGGAGGGAGCAGCATATCGCTATTGGCTGTTGTCTCGCACCGATGGATCGGTGTACCAAGGCGATTTCGTTCGCTAAATAACTACTCACTGTAAGCACCCGATATACCCAAAAACGAAAATGAAAACCCCCGTTGTCGCGGCCCCCTCCTGAGGGGGCTTTTGGGACCTCAAATACGGAATGATTGGTAGACATATATAGCACTCGCGCCAATAGTGCCGTATAATGGAGACATGACAGGAACACTTATCATCAGCCGGCATGGCGAAAGCGAATGGAATTTACAAGGTAAATGGACAGGCTGGACAGATGTAAGCCTTACCGAAAAAGGTAAGAGCGATACGCGTCAACTCGGCGAGTTCTTGCGTGGTCGCACCATCGATGCGGTATATACTTCGGCGCTCAAACGGACACATGAGACACTTGATGCGTTGATGGAGGGTGCAGACAACCCAATCCGCTCAAGTGATGCTGCGGTGGTGCATGCGTCTGAGCTTAACGAGCGTGACTATGGTGACCTAACTGGCAAGAACAAGTGGGAAGTCAAAGAAGAGATTGGTGAGAAGGCCTTTAATGGTATTCGGCGCGGCTGGGATTACCCTGTACCTGGTGGTGAGACACTCAAGGATGTGTATGAGCGCTCGATTCCGTATTTTGAGTCAGAGATCTTGCCACGGCTCCAGGCGGGTGAGACCGTATTGATTGTGGCGCATGGCAACACAATTCGTGCACTTATGAAGTACCTCGACCGAATCCCGGAGGAAGACATGGGTACAGTAGAGATGCCCTTTGGCCAATTACTTGTTTACACATTTGAGCCCGGTACAGCATACCCTACTGCGTGCGATGTGCTTAAAGCAGATATTGTACCACCCAAGGCATAATTAAATATTGCGATACGTTTTATAAATACACGAGGTTGGTGCTTACGTGTGTTGCGTTTACATTTCTTAGATGAACACCGCAGGCTAGCCTTATATTTGTGAGTGGCACGTTGACTTTGATGGTAAGAACAGTAGACAAGTTGCTATATTGTGTGGTATGATGGCAAAGTCTTGTATCGCGGGGTGTGGCGCAGCTTGGTAGCGCGCACCGTTCGGGACGGTGAGGTCGCTGGTTCAAATCCAGTCACCCC
>CAURVP010000003.1:0-55854 GCA_963528475.1 uncultured Candidatus Saccharibacteria bacterium
CTCTCCAAAACCAACCCGGATAACCCGCAGACGGTGGAGCGTTTCCAGCCAGTGATTGCCGGCAGCGAGCTTGGCAATGGCTTTAGTGAGCTGAATGACCCGATCGACCAGCTGAACCGCTTTGTGGAGCAGCAGCAGATGCGCGACGCCGGCGACGAGGAAGCGATGATGCTGGATATCGACTACGTGGAAATGCTGGAATACGGCATGCCGCCGGCCTGTGGTTGGGGCTTTAGTGAGCGCGTCTTCTGGATCTTCGAAGGCGTCACAGCGCGCGAAGGTGTGCCATTCCCACAGCTCAAAAGCGACATCGACGAGACGACGCGGGCGGTGTATTCAGGGGTGAAGCTGGATTAGCTTGGCTTTTGTAGCCTATGATGTTTCATGCACCACTCATGTGAGGTGGGCGGGGAATTGCAATGGCAAATACGTAGACCGTGGCACATCAGTATGCTCCCATGTACGATAGCACACATTGGCTATGATGTGTGTACAAAATAGCGAAAGCTCACTAGCTTGTACTGAAACCTGTTAGTTAAAATAGTCTAGGCGAGAATGGTGGTATTGTACTGATAATTCGCTTGATAATAGTAAACCCCCATTGCTACTATGCAAGAGCTAACACATGGTTGATGTTGTAGCATAGAAAGGCGAGATACCTCGGTATAAGTACGAGAAGCCTTTTGCACAAACAAAACCACCAGTGTTTACTGGTGGTTTCTTGCTACGAGCTAACCCGATACACTTGGTGGTCGTGGTGGTGGACTGCTTGGCGTGGGTCGCGGTGATGCGTCGTGGTGCGAGGTGCCGCTCTGAACAGCGATGGACGTGCCGCGGCTGGGTGATGCACTAGAGCGGTGTGGCGGTGGAGTAGTGGTGCGCGGTGGGGCGCTCATTGCGAGGCCACCTAGGCCGCTGGCTGATGGGCTACTTGGGGCTGACGAACTGCTTGGCGAAGGGGGTGTGCCGCTACCACCACTCGGGCTTGGTGGTCCACCTGGAGGAGTGTTGCTATCTTTGCTACCTAGCTGCGTGGCGGCAGCATTCTTGGCGCGATAACGCCGGATAAGGTAGAGAATAAGCGCGGCAATGCCAACCAAGAGAGCAAGCAGCGAGATAAGGATGAATACCCACAGTGGTTTGTCTTCGCCAGCGAGGAACTTGTCTAGGGTGACCTTGCCAATGTGGCGCACCATTGGTGGCTGCTTCTTCTCATCGGGCTTTTTGTCGGTGCGGCATTCTGACCAAATGGCGTCGGGGTAGGCAGTAGCCAGCAAATACCAAGCAGTAGAGGCTACGGAGTAAGCATTCGTCATTTGGTTGGCCTCGTCGACATTAGTAACGTAGGGCCAGGCACCATTAGCTCCCTGAGATGGATACGTTCGCTGGGCACTGGCAGCAACTTCGTCCTTGTTGCCTGCGACGTTATAGGCCTGGGTGACGCCGAACGTCCCTTCAAACCAGACGGTGGGGGTGTACGTACCAGTCAGGTATGGAGTGTAGCCCTGAGACCCTGCGCGGCTCATAGCAAAGTTGCGCGTGTAGGCAAGTGAGACTTTGGCTTTGTCGTACTCACCAATTGCGTTGAGGAAGATAGAGCCCCAGCTGGAGGTGTCCAGCGCTTTGGCATGGTCATCAAGCCCTTGGTCAAAACGGTTCTCAGCTTTGTTCCACAGTTTCTCCATAATGACTTTGGCCAGGCTATCGGCCTCTTGGCGGTAGCTGGCGTCGCCGTAGACTTGCGAGGCCCGCTCGTACACATGCCAGAGGTCGGTATTGTGCTCAGTGGAGTGCCAGGCGATCTCGAACTGCTTGTTGTTATCGTCGTCATTGATGTTCGTGCCACCGCGGTAGAGGCCAGCACCGGGGCCGGATGTGCTTTTCTTAGTCTTAATCCAGGCCAGGGCAGAGCGCACCATACTGCTGACGCCATTGATATCGCCAAACTTCTCTTGGTAACGGATGAGCGCGTAGAGGACGAAGGCCACGCCGCCAGTATAATAGCGCGCCTGCTGGTTGCTGGGGTCGAGTTGGTGGGCGCTAGAGGGGAAGGCGCCACGCGACCGACCGGATTTGATCTGGATGGTTTTGAAGCCATTGACGAGCTGGTCTGCCATTGCTTTATCGCCCGCACCAACCGCCACGAGCAGCGCCAGCGATTGATCGTACATAAATGAATAATGCACCCGGTGTGTGCCATAGCCATCCTGGCCAGGCGAGAACTCGTACGAGCGGATTAGCCCCGCCAGCTGTGGCTGGAAGTACTCAGCGAGGATCTTGTTGCTGCGCGTATCCACCAGGCGCAGCATCTTGTGACCCTTCTCGGTACCCGGGAAGCTAAAGGTACGGTTGGTGTTGGCAGCTTGCTTGGCAACGAGGTAGGTTTGGTCGGTGATGACGTATGATTGGATCTCGACATTTTGGTACTCAGTAACGCGTGGCCAGCTCTCGCCGAGGGGTTGGCCACTGCTGGCATCGTAGAGACGGAAGCGCCACTCACCACCAATGCTGCCATCGACTGGCGAGAGGTCGAGCGTCCAGCTGCCATCGCCCTGCACCTGGGCAGGGGTGACCTTGCCCTGCTCGTACTCGGCATCGGTAGCGCGGAATGCCTTAACGACGCGACTCCCACCGGTGGGTGCTTTGCCCGAGACTTTACCACGGTAGTTGCCTGGCACCGATGATGGCGAAGTAACAGAGAGAGGCGTGGGGTTGCCAGTGGCATAGCTACCACTGTTCTTGAGCTGGAATGAGCCCTTTATCTCGCCAGTGTAGTCAGTGCCGTACTGCTTGGCGGCGGTGATGGTGCTGCCATCGCCAGCGTTGCGGATGGGCTGCATGAGGCCGCGGAGGTTGGCGAGAGCCTTAGCGGCGCGGGCTTTGTCGGTCGGGGAACTCAGCGCTGTAGTCTTAAAGCGCATCGTGTTGGGGTCGCAGATGTCGGGCTTATCGTCTTTTTTGGTGGATGAATTGGAGCCAGAATTCGTGGCGGGCTCGGCCATTGCCACCTGGTGCAGCTGCATGAAGCCAACTGCCAGTACCACCACTGCTGTCACACTTGCAAACCGAACATGCGTCCAATATCGTCTCACTCCTGCTATACTCCTCACCTCGCCAATTAGCCACTAGGTATTGCCTGTGAGTATAGCATAACCATTTGCAATATCACAGCATAAGCGGTATAGCTTGAACAGAGATTAACAGGGGTGGAAGGAAGTGATTGGCGGGGATATTTGAGGGTGTACGAGAGCGATGTCTCCCATTTGACATTCCTCGCCGCATGGCGCACAATCGATGCATGAGAACGACACGCGTTATATCTGCAATCGGTGTCTGCTTGGTGCTGCTTGGCACCGTGCTCGGGGCAGTGCCAATGCAGGCCGACACATCGGTACGAGCCTATTCATCATCGAGCAGTAGTAAAGATAATTTCACCATTACCAAATATGCGGTTGATATGGAGCTTGGGCGCGATAGCGAGAAGCGCTCCACCCTCAAGACGAAGCTCACCATTACAGCAAACTTCCCACCAGAGCAGAACCATGGCCTCGCACCGGAGTTTGTCACGCAGTATAAGGGTCACCACACGAGCTTTGCGCTTGGCTCGGTGCAGGATGAGCATGGCAATGATTATGAATATAGTTGGTCGGGCAACACCCTGCGCATTGGCAACAAAGACACCTACGTCTCGGGTAGCAAGACATACGTCATTACCTACACCCAGCGTGATGTCACGTGGAACTATGGCGATACGCAGAAGAATGAGTTCTACTGGGATGTGATTGGTACATCATGGCGAGTACCCATTAGCAATGCCACTGTCAGGCTCAAGCTGAGCCCTGAGCTTGCCGCCATCAGCCGGACAACACCGCAGTGTTACATTGGCAGGCAAGGGAGTCGCACCACCTGCACCGTCACGTCACCGAGCGTCGACACCATAACTGCCTCGGTGGGTTACCTCGCGCCGTATGCCGGTATGACGCTGGCGCTGGGTTTCCCGCAGGGCACCTTTGCGGAGTATAAGAAGACGCCTGGGGAGGTGTTTCAAGAGCGGCTGGAGGCGTTCCTTCCGCTTATATTCTTTGTGAGTATGCTGGTGCTGGGGCTTGTCTCGAGTGTGGTGTATTGGCTCTATCAGCGGACGATTGGCCGGAGCAAGGAGCTAGGGACGATTGTGCCAGAATACCTGCCACCTCCCAACACAAGTGTGACAACAGCGGCGGAGATCGTGCGGCCATTCCGGATGGTGAAGGGCTCAGCTATGGCAGCGCAGATGATCGACTGGGCGGTGCGGCACTACATTCGTTTGATTGAGGTCAAGCCCAAGACGTTCTTCTCGCGGGCACAGTACGAGGTTGAAGTCGTCAAGGATGTCAGCAGTCTTCATCCTGAGGAACAAGAGATCCTGGGCGATATCTTTGGTCACCTGCCTGCAGTGGGCGAGCGCATCAACCTCAAGACGCTACGCAACAATACCTCCTATGCCTTCCGCCTGAGGGATAATGCCAAGAAGCTCGATAATCTCATCGACCACACATACAAACTGCGCGACACAAGCCGGAAGGGTACACGGGGTTTCCGCATCTTTGCAGGTGTGCTAGGTGTCTTAGTGCTGGTGCTGTGTGCAGCCACGATGTTTGTGCCATTCTTTAGTGGGCTGCAATTCCTCTTCTTTCCGGGGGTCTTTATTGTGATTATCATTGGTAAGCTAGGCTTTGCTAAGCCGCTGTCGGACAAAGGGCTGGCATTGCGCCGCTATCTGCTGGGGCTCAAGATGTATATCCGCTACGCTGAGGCCGACCGCCTACACCTGCTACAGAGCCCTGAGACTGCTGAGAAGGTTGATATTGATGACCACGCTCAACTTGTCAAACTCTACGAGCGGGTCTTGCCCTATGCTGTGCTCTTTGGTCAAGAGAAGCAGTGGAGCCAGCAGCTGGGGCAGTACTATGAGGAAGTAGGCACGCAGCCCGATTGGTATGCTGGCCAAGGCGCCTTCAATGCAGCAATGTTTGTCTCGAGTATGAGTAGCTTGTCCGACTCTACCTCAGTTGGCTCCAGTGACTTCTCGTCGTCGAGTGGCGGCTCGACTGGTGGCGGCTTCTCCGGTGGCGGCGGAGGCGGCGGAGGCGGCGGCGGGTGGTAAAGCCTCCTGCTTTGCTTGCTTCAGTGCGCATTTACCAATCAGTCTTTCTTCTGCAAAAACAAAGAAGCGGCCATTCTCTCGTCGTGGTCGCTTCTGAGTGTAAGAACGAAAATAGATCGGCCACGAACATAGCCCACCAACCATGCTCAAACTAAACCCGGATGTATTTCAATCCGAGAGTGCACTTAAGGGTGCGATGATCAGATTGAGAATGAGTCCTATGATGCTACATTCTGCAATTTCCGGCTTGGTGCTTTGTGGCGAACTTGGTATACTTGGTACAAGACATAAGGAAAACACATCATGGATTGGCTGCATATTATTATTCTTGGCATTGTCGAGGGGATTACTGAGTTTTTGCCCATCTCGAGTACGGGCCACTTGATGCTGGCCGAGAAGCTGCTGGGCTACTCGGTGAGCGACCCGGGGCTTGTTGCCTTTACGGCGGTGGTGCAGATTGGGGCGATTGCTGCGGCGATTGTTTATTTCTGGCAGGACATTTGGCGCATTGCCTCGGCGTGGTGTGCTGGCGTGGTGAACCCGCGGGCGCGGACGTTTCACTACCGAATGGGGTGGTATGTCATCATTGGTTCGCTGCCGATTGCGGTGGTGGGGCTGCTCCTGAAGGACACGATCGAGACGGTGCTGCGCGGCCTGTGGTTTGTCGCGGCTGGGCTGATGATTTGGAGTATTGTACTGTTTTTGGCCGACCGCCGGGGACGTGAGACACGCCATGAGCGCAACCTTACCTGGCGCGATGCTATGGCAATGGGCCTGATGCAGTGCTTGTCACTCATCCCGGGAGTGTCGCGTTCGGGGGCGACGATTGCCTCGGGGCTATTCCGCGATATCGACCGCACGACTGCCACACGGATGAGCTTCTTCCTGGGGATTCCGGCATTGATGGCAGCTGGTGGGCTGGAGGCCGTGACGCAGTCGCAGCAGATTGGCCGCTTGATTGGCTGGCCACAGATGATACTGGGGATTATCATATCCTTTGTGGTGGGGTATGTGGCGATCTCGTGGCTGCTGCGCTTTGTCTCGAGCAATTCATTTGATAAATTTGTTGGCTATCGCTTGGCGCTTGGCACGCTGCTCATCATCCTACTCGCGGTAGGCGCGTTGGCACCAGTGTAATTTCTCCGTAGCTTGTTTTTATATTTATCTCACATCCTATTGAGCGGGAAGTGACAGTTCATGTGCAAGAATTTTTTCGACTCGGCCTTGTTAGAATTTTGCTTCTCAAGCGTGAGAAAAAGCTCCACGATCGTTGTCCACCTAGTTTGCTCTCGCTGAGTGATTGCGGTATAATTGCTATTAACATTAGCAGCTTATGGAGGCGCAATGATCGAAATAAAAAACATTACTAAAGTCTACGGCAAGAAGAAAAACACCTTCACCGCCCTCAAGGACGTAAGCCTTGCAATCGAGGAGGGGTCGAGCGTAGCAGTGCTGGGCAAGTCGGGCTCGGGCAAGTCCACGCTGATGCACGCCATCTCTGGCCTGGATAAGCCGCAGCAGGGCGAGGTGGTCATCAATGATGAAGATATCTTGCGGCTCAAGCGCAAGGCGACCGACCGCTTTCGAGCGCGAACGATGGGTTTCATTTTTCAGAGTTTCTTTGTGGAGGGTGGCGAGAGTTGCTATGACAATGTGAGTCTGTCGCTCGAGACCGCAGGTGTGCCGCGCAGTCAGCGTAAGCGGCGTATTGTGGCGGCGCTCGAGGCAGTTGGCCTGGAGGATAAGATCAAAGCGCGGGCCAAGGACCTCAGTGGTGGGCAAAAGCAGCGCCTAGCGATCGCTCGAGCAATTGCTGCTGAGCCGCAGATTCTCTTTGCCGACGAGCCGACGGGCAATCTCGACTCAGCAACTTCTGCAGTAGTGGAAGACTTGCTATTTCGTTACGCCAAGGAGCATGGTGCCACGCTCATCATCGTCACACACGACGAGGATCTGGCGCAGCGCTGCCAGCGTATTATTCGCATCAAAGATGGGGCGATTGATCACGACAGCGCTATGGATGATAAGGCAACAGCCTCTCCCAAGGCTAAAAAAGCGCCAACTCGCCGCCCAGCCAAAGCCGTAGCACCTGCCACGCCACCCAAGAAAACAACGAAAAAAGCCACAAGTGCTACTGCAAAAGCCAAATCAACAACCACCAAGCCAACACCAAGGAGGGCAGACTAACCATGAAGACGACCGATATCATTCGCCGCGCTGGCCGCAACTTGCGCCGCGCCAAGATGCGTACCCTGCTTACCAGCATCGCTATCGCGGTGGGCGGCTTCGCCATTATGGCGAGCCTGATGGCGGGCGAGGGTGCACGCCAGTATATTGACCGGCTGATTAGCAGTAATATCGATGCCAAGGCGGTGTTTGTCGTTAAAGATAAGCGACTCATTGGGGTACAATCGGGCCAGCAGGCTGACCTACGCGAGTATAATCCTGATAGTATCAACCGCTATGGCAATGATTATAAAGCCCTGACCCAAAAAGACATCGACAAGCTGGCGGCCCGCACCGACCTCGAGAAGGTGAGGCCAGTCTATCAGCTCCAGCCCAAATACGTGAGCTTTGCGGCCAAGAAAGACAAGAAATACAGCAGTGATGTGAGCGTCTTTGATGGTGCTCTCGCGGCCGAAGTGGTGGCAGGTAAGCAGCTGGGCAAGGGCACTGAGCTCACGACTGATGAAGCCGTTATACCTGAGAGCTATGCCGAGACGCTCGGGCAATCGCCTGCCCAGATGGTGGGCAAACAACTGACTGTCACAGTGGTGCAGATGCCACAGAAGATTGATGAAGCAACGCTTGGTCAGGTCTTTGCTGAGAAGGGGCAGGCTGGGGTGAATGAGCTGATTAATGGCAAGGAATTGCACAAGACCTTTACCATTGCGGCTGTGACGCGCAAATCGGCCGATCAAACCCAAGCAATGCGTGGCATTGGTATTAATGCTAAGGTAGCTCGCGAGCTGAGCGACTACAGTACCAAGGGCACGAGCCAATACCAAAAGTACATGTCTGCCACTGCAGTTGCCAAGCAGGATGCCGAAGCCGCCAAGAAATCCCTCGAGCAGGATGGTTACGCTGTAGCCACTGCCAAAGATCTGCAGCAGACACTCTTTCGCTTTGTTGATATCTTACAGGCGATTGTGCTGTGCTTTGGTGCGCTGGCGCTAATAGTGAGTATTTTTGGCATCGTCAACACGCAGTACATCTCGGTGCTGGAGCGGACACAGCAGATTGGCCTGATGAAGGCGCTGGGAGCAAGCCGGCGTGATATTGGCCGTTTGTTCCGCTACGAGGCTGCCTGGGTTGGCCTGCTGGGCGGTGCGCTGGGTGTGCTGGGTGCATGGGGTGCTGGCGTGGCACTCAACCCGGTTATCTCAGAGAAGCTCCACTTTGGTGATCATAAACTTCTCGTCTTTGTACCAGAGCATGCTGCTGCGGTAGTGGTTGGCCTGATGCTGGTAGCGATCATTGCTGGCTGGCTGCCAAGCCGCAAGGCTGCGAAGCTTGACCCAATCGAAGCGCTGCGTACCGAGTAATCTAGATAGATACAAAGAGCCAAAACCCGCTGCGCGAGGGTAAGCAAAGCGGGTTTTTTGGCTAGTTAAGAGTACTACTACTGTACACCTAACAGGGGCAGAGCGAGAAAAGAGACCCAAAAATAGCTGAGACTTGAGGGCAGAGTGGCTTGCGCTCTTTAATTTTATAACGCTTGTGCTATAATTGGGCAAAAGGGTATAAATAGGGGTATAGCTATGAATGAACACCGCAAAAAATTTGCAAGCCGTTCGCTCGTGTTTGGCTTGTTTGGGATATTATTAATCATCATTATACTGCTTTGGTGGTGGTGGCCATGGGGCTACAATAGCAGCTTCAAGGGTGTGCGGCCAGACCAAGTGAGCTTGCGCCAGCACGATGGGAAGATCCAGTGGCAATTTATGAATGGCGCGTGGCAAGATATTGCCTCGGTCGAGGACTTGCGTGGGGCAAAAGGCGAGCAAGGTGCACGCGGTGAGGCCGGAGCGAGCGGCGCACGAGGTGCAGATGGCGCCAATGGCCGTGATGGCGCAGCCGGTGCACGCGGCCGCGATGGTGCTACTGGTGCAGCTGGCAAGAATGGCGCAAATGGTGCCAACGGCGCCAACGGTAAGGACGGTGCAAACGGGGCCAACGGCAAAGATGGTGCATCGGCCGCTAAGGGCGACAAGGGCGAAAAAGGTGACAAAGGCGAGCCCGGCAAAGATGGCAAAGACGGCAAAAATGGTGAAAAAGGCGAGAAGGGTGAGAAGGGCGACGCTGGCCCGAAGGGTGACACAGGTGCCAAAGGCGAGCAAGGTGCACCTGGCACACCTGGCGCACAAGGAGAAAAAGGCGTACCTGGCCCAAAGGGTGACCAAGGAGACACTGGTCCACAGGGGCAACCAGGCCAACCCGGCCCACAAGGCCCACAAGGTCCGCAGGGTCAAACTGGCCCAGCGGGTGCCGATGGCCGAACAATCGAGCTCCAGAAGGGCACGCTCTACATCCAGTGGCGCTACACTGGCGAAACAGCCTGGCAAAACCTCATTGCCTACACCGACCTCAAGGGTGAGAAGGGTGATCCCGGCCAGCCCGGCCCACAAGGTGCCCAGGGTATCCAGGGGCAGCAAGGTGCTACTGGACCCAAAGGCCAGGATGGCACCAACGCAACGATTAATGTTACCAACAGCACTCAGCCATGCTCACCAAATATGACTGTCACAGGCAACGGCACATCGCAGCTCGGCCTTACCTTTGCGGGTAGCACGGTGCCGGCGGGTGGCACGGTTGGCCAAATATTGTCGAAGAAGTCGGCAGCGAACTGCGACATGGAATGGCGAAGCCTCCCCCAGATGACCATCTTTACAGCAACGCTTGGCAATGGTAATGGCGGTGTGACGGCTGCAACGATTGCCAAGGATACCTTTGCACCAGTGCCACTCAAGACCGTCGTGACAAACAACGGTGGTGGGTCATGGGATACCGGGAGCAAATCGTACATTGCACCAAGCGACGGTGTCTACCTCATCCAATCGCGGATTCGCTTGAACGATACATCGTCGGCACGTGGTGTATACCAGGCTGTCAACGATACAGCCCGTGATATTCCAGAAGGTGTGTGGAGCAACAACCAACAAGGCTACCGCTTTACCATGCCATACACTCGCCTGATGCGGGTAACGGCCGGAACACCGCTCAAGCTTGTTATCTACTCGGCTGGCCAAGACGCAAACATCACCGATGCAAGCCTCAGCATCGTCAAGATATCAGACTAAACTAGGCAGCCCACTACCAACCCCTACAGAACCAGCTATCATGGCTGGTTCTGTGCTTAGATAAATAGCCAGGAATACCAGCCGATAGTACGCTTGCGAGCAAGGGGGTGAGGCCAAAAAATAGGAGGCGAGCTGGCAGGGAATGGTGCTCAATGATACCCCGACTGGGCAGGCGGAGCACCCGGAAGTTTTATCGAACAAATTGCCATTACGCTTGGCGTGGTATCTGATATAATATAGTTATGTTAGATATTCGTTATATTCGCGCGCATGCCGACGAGGTGCAGGCAGCAGCGCGCCATAAGGGCTATGAGGTGTCCATCGCTGCGCTTCTCGCGTGCGACGATCAGCGCCGGGAGCTTCAGCAGCGGGTGGATGCTGTGCGCACCACGCGCAACGAGACAGCCGCTCAGATGAAGGGTGGCAAGCCAAGCCAAGAACTCATCGCTACAGGCAAGGCACTCAAAGCCGAGCTCGCCACGCTGGAGGAGGAGCTGCGCACCGTAGAGAACAACTTTTTTACTCAGTTAGAGGCAGTGCCAAATATCACTCTGCCAGACGTCCCACTGGGCGGCGAGGCAGATAGTGTGGAGATTAAGCAGTGGGGTGAGCAACGTGAGTCGGCCCAGGATCACCTCGACTTTGCGACGAGCCGGGGCTGGCTCGACTTTGAGCGCGGTGCTAAGGTGGCTGGCACGAAGTTTTACTATGTGCTGGGCGACCTAATGCTGCTCGAGAATGCCATCTACCAATATGCCCTTAACTTCCTTGTTGGCAAAGGCTTCCGCCCCATGACGGTGCCACACATGGTGAGTGGCCGCGTGGCGCGTGGCTCGGGCTTTGCACCCAAGAGCGATAAGGAGAGTAACGAGTACTTTATTGAGGGCGAAGACACCATGCTTATTGGTACGGCCGAGGCCCCACTGACGGGTTTCCATGCCGATGAGATCCTGAGCGAGAAGGACTTACCGCTCCTCTACACTGGCTACAGCCCCTGCTATCGCAAAGAGGCTGGCGCTGCCGGGAAGTTTAGCCGCGGGCTGTTTCGGGTTCATCAGTTCAACAAATTAGAGATGTATATCTATTGCTTGCCCGAGCAGTCGGCTCAGATGCATGAGAAAATCCTCGCACTGGAGGAGGAGATTTGGCAAAGCCTGGGCGTGCCATACCACGTGGTAAATATCGCAGCGGGAGACTTAGGTGCACCAGCTGCTAAGAAGTATGACATCGAGTACTGGTCGCCTGTGGATGGCGCCTACCGCGAGCTCACCAGCTGTAGCAACTGCACTGACTTCCAGGCACACAACCTCGGCATCCGCGTCCGCCGGGCTGATGGCTCGCTCCAGGTAGTACACACCCTCAATGGCACCGCAGTGAGCTTGGCTCGCGCACTGGTAGCGATTATCGAGAATTATCAAACAACGGATGGCCAGCTCCGCGTGCCAACGGTGCTGCAGCCATATCTGAACAATAGGGAGGTACTCTAGATGGGGCGCACAATCAGAAAAATGAGTCGCAAAGGCTATGCCAAAGTTGCTAAGCCGCTTCTTTTTCGGCGGCAGCCCGATGCAGCGCATCAGTCGATGCTCTGGACGGCACGGGCACTCCATGCCATCCGTGGCGAACAGCTCCTTAGCGGCTGGCGCTACAAGAATCCTCGCCTCGAGCAGACTATTCTTGGCCTTAACTTTGTTAACCCCATCGGTCTGTCTGCTGGACTGGATAAAGATTTTGATCTGCCCCCTGTGGCGAAGAAAATTGGTTGCGGCTTTGAGATTGGCGGTTCGGTAACGGCCATGCCTTGTGAGGGTAACCCCAAGCCGTGGTTTCGTCGCTTGGCTAGTGAGCAGTCGATCGTTGTGAACGTTGGGTTGGCGAATCGTGGCGTCGCCAAGGCGATCGAGCAGATCCGCGGCTACTCACCACGGGTCTGGCGCGACTTTCCGCTCAGTGTATCCGTAGCCAAGACGAACAGCCCCAAGCAAGTCCGCCCCAAGCAAGCAATTGCCGACTACTGCGATAGCCTTCGCCAGCTTGAAGAAGCTGGTTGCGCACCACTGTACGAGATTAATATCTCCTGCCCGAATGCCTATGGCGGTGAGCCCTTCACCACACCTGCTCGCCTGGAGAAACTCCTCACTGCAGTGGATGAGTTGAAGCTCTCACGCCCCGTCTTTATCAAAATGCCAACGGATAAGACATGGACGCAGTTTGCCAAACTACTCTCCATTATCGATAAGCATAATGTCGCGGGTCTGACGATCGGCAACCTCGTCAAAGATCGCAGCAAGCTCACTGACCCAAGTGTCTTGCCCGACGATACTCCCGGTAGCCTTAGTGGCCGACCAGCTCAGGCCATTACCACGCGGCTTATCCACAAGACGTATGCACTGTATGGTGACCGCTTTGTCATCATTGGTGTGGGCGGTGTTTTTACAGCGGAAGATGCATACGAGAAGATTCGGGCTGGCGCGAGCCTCGTCGCGCTGGTGACGGCGCTGATGTTTGAAGGGCCACAGGTCGTGGGCGATATCAACGAAGGCTTGGTAGAGCTGCTCGACCGAGACGACTATGTCTCTATTAGCGAAGCAATCGGTGCGGCGCACCGCAAGTAGGGGAGCCAGTGGCGTCCGAAGTAAACGGCCCACGCGTTGAGCATTTCGCTTCTCCTATGCAGTACGTAGCAGCGTGGTTTGGCCAAGCGGTGGTGCGGCACATTACTGGTGCAGCATTTGCCCGGGCTGCGCAGTGGGAGGCAGTAGAAACTCATGTCCTTCCTGCGCGGCAGTATCATGAGCCTGTGGTAGAGCATCGAGCTGTCCAGTATGTTGGTACACATGTGAGGGAAGATTACCCGCTCCGCGATACAACACTGATCGTTTCTGGCTATGTTGACCGCACAACCGACCGCTGTGTGGGTGGCCAAGCGGTTGACGTGTATCGGCTAACGGGCCAAACAAGCGCGTATCGCCGCATGGTCAATCGCCAGACAATGCAGCCATATGTGGCGCATCTTGCCCCAGTTTATCCTAACGAACGACAGGACAAGCCACCAGCTGTAACCATGCGCAGCTTCGTCCCGGTGGATAGCTTGCGACGGGTTGGCCGCCTGATAGAAGTGCTCAATAGCCTTGCAGCACACACCGTTGAGGTAGAGGCGAAGTACCAGACATTGCTGCGCTACCGCAATCAGCAAACGTAAAGTAGCGTAGCGACACAGCTCAGCTCACAACCATTTGACATTACCCACAATGTACTGCATTATAGGACGAAAGCATTGCAACAAAGGAGCAAGAATGAACGAAAAACAGCCACCAGCAAACGGAGAGCGGCAAGACCCGTCAAAATTGGCAGACCGGCTGCAAGAAAAGCTCAGCCGTATCTTAACAGAAAGACCCTTCGAGTATGCATGGTGGAGGCAGAGTGCTTTGCAGGAGCGTCGTATCCAAACCAACCCAGAGCTCAGCAAAGATGGTGAAACCAGCGCCACCGAGCGTACTATATTCTTGACAGGCCCCGAGGGCGAGTATATAGCGGTATTTGGCGTTGTGCACGATAGTCGACCAGTTGTTTTGGGCCCGACTGTCGCTATTATGGCACCTGATAGTAATGATTGGGTGGTGTATCGCTGTGGGGCAGATGCCAACGATAAATGGCAGGTCGTGCGCACCCACGGCACAGGCACCGAGCAATACGACGGTGGAGAAGAATACACCTTCTTCCAGCCCATAGAAGGCGATAGCCAGCAGCATCCCTCGCACAAGAATGCCGACGCACAAGAGCTGAGAGACCTGATGAAGTTGATAGATACGTCACACTGCCGCACAGAGACACCACCTAAGAGCAAAGAGACTGAAGCCTTGCTCGACCAGATTAAAGAACTGCGCGAAGAGGTAGCCTATCAGATAAGCTCGCTACTCAAGCGTCTCTACCTGAGTTCATAATTTACTCATAACAACCCCTGTTTTCTCCTCAACCATGCTATACTATAAGCACAAGTTGCTAACACGAAAGGGGTCAGCATGATCGCAAACATCGACATTACCGGTATTGGCAAATACTCGCCAGACGAGCCAACCAAAAAATACATCCGCAAGAAGATCGGTGCGCTTGACCGCATGGTGTCGCGCCACGCTCGCAAGACCGTGAGCGCTATGGTGCGCATTGAGGAGATTAATGGCGAGCATGGTAATAAGTATGAGGTAGAGGTAGTCATTACTGTGCCAGACCAAACCATCAAGGCTAAAGACTCTACACTCAACGTTCTGGCCGCCACCGATATCGTCGAGCGCAAACTCGCTGGCCAGCTGCGCAAATATAAGCAGAACCAGCTGCCGCACCTCGGTCGCCGTGGCCTCCTCGCTCGCTTCAAGCGTAGCTTCGAGCGCGAGCAGGATCACCCTGCGGAGTAGCAAAGCCTTCACTTACAAAAGACCAATGCTCTGGAGAGTGTTGGTCTTTTGTTGTACCTTAACTTTAGAACCTGCTATAAGAATGACCTTCCACTGCAAATGTTCTGATTAAAGTTTATAGTATAATAATAAATATGACAGATAAAGAAATGCCGCGTACAAAGCGAGACGAATTACAAGAGGAGCTGCTTGCTCTCGTAAATGGGGGGGGGTGATGCTGAACTTAGTGCAGCAGAACACGAACATATCCTGCGAAGGAAAGCACAGAAAATAGGGCGTTTTGCCGTCCTACTGTGCGGCATATTCAGAGAAGCGGCACGCGAGGGATGTGCGCAGAATCCGAAGATATTGAGCGCGTATTCGGTATTGGTCGATCCAATCGTACCAGCACCAGGAAATATCTATCCACCCAAGGACACTCCCATACCACGATCTCCCCATCACGACTCGCGGGATGATGCGATGGATCGCGAGCTCTAAGATAACCGGTGTCGTTAGTGATATGAGCAACTCCAGCTCCGTGCCCTTCCCAAACAGCCGCAAACCCGGTATAATGAGGGGAGTTTTTTGAATTGAATGGCCGCTTAGAGAGGAAAGCGAGGGAAGTTTGACACTATGGCAACAACACAGCAAAAAGCACTGACGAAGATTTTTGGCGATCCGCAGAAGCGGATCTTGAAGCGTCTGCAAAAGAAGGTAGACCAAATTAACAGACTTGGGCCCAAATATAAGGCACTCTCGGATGAGGAATTAGCCAAGCAAACAGAGGTCCTTAAGCAGCGCCTGCACAAGAAAGGTACGACGCTTGATACCATCCTGCCTGATGCCTTTGCGGTGGTGCGCGAGATGGCCGACCGGGTGATTGGTGAGCGGCACTATGATGTGCAGCTGATTGGCTCGATGGTGCTACACGAAGGCAACGTGGCTGAACTCAAGACTGGTGAAGGTAAAACCCTGATGTCCACTTTGGCAGCATACCTCAATGCGCTCGAGGGCAAGGGCGTGCATATCGTGACCGTCAACGACTACTTGGCGCAGCGTGACGCTGGCTGGATGGGGCAGATCTACAGCGCTCTGGGCATTAGCACCGGTGTGATCATTAACGAAGCATCCTTCCTCTACGATGGTACGTATACCAACGAGAACCATACTGACCCACGCATGCAAAAGCTCCGCCCCTGTACACGGCGCGAAGCCTACGAGGCAGACATTACCTATGGGACGAACAACGAGTTCGGCTTCGACTACCTGCGCGACAATATGGTTAATGAGATTAGCTTGGTGCGCCAGCGTGAGCTCAACTTTGCCATTGTAGACGAGGTGGATTCTATCTTGATCGACGAAGCGCGTACCCCACTCATTATTAGTGCGCCCGCGGCTGAGAACCCTGATAGCTACTACCAATTTGCCAAGATTGCTGCCAAGCTTGTACCAGAGGACTACCGTCTCGACGAAAAGCACACCAGTGTGGCCCTGACAGATAGTGGTATCGACAAGGTGCAAAAACTCCTTGGTATAAAAAATTTGTACACCCCCGAGTATGTTCGCAGTGTCTACCATATCAACCAAGCGCTGCGCGCCCAGACGCTCTTCCATCGGGACAAAAACTACGTGGTGACCAATGATGGCGAGGTGATCATCGTCGATGAGCACACTGGCCGTCTCAAGATTGGCAACCGCTACAACGAAGGCCTCCACCAGGCGATCGAAGCCAAAGAAGGCGTGCCCGTTCAGCAAGAGAGTATGACGCTGGCGACCATCTCCTTCCAGAATTTCTTCCGCCTATATAAGAAGCTCAGTGGTATGACCGGTACGGCCTTTACTGAGGCAGAGGAGTTCCAGCAGATCTATAGCCTGGATGTGGTGGTAGTGCCGCCCAACAAGCCAATTACCCGCAAAGACCACCAAGACCTTATATACAAAACCGAAAAAGCTAAGCTCAAAGCCGTGGCAGCCGCCATCAAGAAGTACCATGAGCAAGGCCGGCCGGTGCTGGTAGGGTCGGGCTCGATTGCTAAGAATGAGCTGATCGCTCAGTGGCTAGACAAAGCGGGCATAAAGTATGAGATCCTCAATGCTAAGAATAATGAGCGCGAGGCCGAGATTGTAGCACACGCTGGTGAGAAGGGTGCCGTGACGCTAGCGACAAACATCGCAGGACGTGGCACAGACATCAAGCTTGGGCCGGGCGTGAAGGAGCTTGGTGGCTTGGTGGTGATTGGCAGTGAGCGGCATGAGTCGCGCCGGATCGATAACCAGCTGCGTGGCCGTGGTGGCCGCCAGGGCGACCCGGGTGACACCCAGTTCTACGTCTCGACCGAAGACGATCTGATGCGGATCTTCCAGGGTGAGCGTATTGCTGGCCTGATGGAGCGCCTTGGAGTAGAAGAAGACATGGCCATCCAAAACAAAGCGGTCAGTAAGACGCTTGAGGCGGCGCAAAAGCGGGTCGAGGGCTTTAACTTCGATGCGCGCAAAAATGTTGTTCAGTACGACAACGTCATCAACCGCCACCGCAAAGTGGTCTACACTGTGCGACGCAAGATCCTCGATGGCGACAACATCAAGCCAGAAATTCAGCGCTTGCTACGCACTGCAGTAGAGAGTCTCACAGAGGTACCAGCCAAGCAAAACCCGAAGTTTGCTGAGGAGTTTGGCGCGATCTTCCCACTGGACAAAGACGAGATCAAGAAAATCGGTGCCGAGAAGCGCGACCGTGTCCGGACTAAGATGGCACTCGATGCGGCGAAAAAATTGTATCAAGACAAAGAAGACGAACTGGGTAGCGAGCTACTGCGCGGTATTGAGCGTGAAGTGTATCTGCAGGTGCTCGACACGCTGTGGATGCAGCATCTAGAGAATATGCAGCACCTGCGCGAGGGAATTCACTGGCGCAGCGTGGGCCAGCGTGACCCGCTCGTGGAGTACCGCGCCGAGTCGCAAAAGCTGTTTGATAGCCTGCAGGCTAACCTCCGAGCTGAGGTCCTCCACGCGATCTACCAAGTGCGCAAGACCGACGCCATCACCCGCGAGGCAACGGACGACGAGCACGATACCGAGCTTACCCGCCTGGCCGAAACCTCGGTGGAGCGCGGTGTGAATGAGATCACGAGTGGGGAAGCGAATCGTGACCACGACTTTACCAAAACAAAAGTGGCACCAACCACTGCCGACGTTAACCGCAAACGTAATGCCGCCCGCAAGAAAAAGAAAGCCCAGCGGCAGAATCGCAAAAAGAACCGCTAGATGCAGCACACAGTAACAGAGGTCAGGCTAAAGAATGGTGCCCGTGGCCTTCTCATCGACGTGCCTGGCGCAACCGTGATGAGCTTCCAGTTCCAATTCCGGGCGGGCAACCGCTATGTTGCGAGCAAGGACATCTACGAGACGGCGCACATTATGGAGCATATGGCCTTTGGCGCCAATGCCCAGTTTGCGAGCGAGCATGAGTACGAGGCAGAGTTTATCAAAAACGGTGCCTACCACAATGCCTGGACGAGCGATCTGTCTATGGTGTATGTGGCGGACTGTGCAGACTTTGAGTGGGAGCGTATTTTGCAGTTGCAGCAAGTGGCTATCACTCAGCCAAAGTTCAACCAGACGGAGCTCGAAGCCGAGAAGGGTAATGTGCGCAGCGAGCTTGTCGGTTATCTTAACAATCACAACCGAGTGCTGTGGCCCAAGATCCAGCAGCTACTGGGGAATGACATCTACACCTACCACCAGCGAGTACGTACCATTGCGCGGGTGCAGCTGAGCGATATTCAGGAGCACTACCGACGTACCCATACCAGCGACAACCTTCGCTTTGTCATTGCTGGCAAAATGGCGGGGCGCAAAGCGCAGATCAAGCGTATGCTCGAGAGCTGGCAGTTGCCGCGTGGTGAACGCTTTGCGGTGCCACATGACGAACTTCGCAGCGGTAAGCCTACCCTTATCCGTCGCAAAGAGGCCAGTAACCTCACCTTTGGCTGGTCGATGGAGATCCCGCGCGAGCTCAGCGACAAAGAAGACGCCGCGCTCGATTGTCTCAACCACATCCTCACCGGCACCATGCACTCGCGCATCTTTGGCAAAGCCCGCAAGCAGGGCATGGCCTATGGGATGTTTAGTGATGGCTCGGTGGGTAAGTATGAGAGCAGCTGGGACTTTGGTGGTGAGGTAGAGTGCGATAAGGCAGAGCGGCTCTTTAGCCTGATTGTCAGTGAGCTCCAAGCGGTGCTGCGTGGTGAGATTACCGAGGCCGAGCTGGAGGCAGCCAAATCCTATGGCCTGGGGCGCTACCAAATGGGGGCGCAAACAGTGGCGCAGATTAGCGGGTTCTACACCAGCCGTTTCTTCTGGGATGGCTATGTGAAGGACTATGCCAAGGTGCCACAAGAGATCAAAGGCACGACCCTCGAGCAAATGAACGCTGTAGCACGTGAATTCATCGCTGCCAACACCTGGGCACTCGCTGGTGTGAGCAGCGGCGAGCGCAGCGACATCGTGCGGCTGGGAGAGCAGCTGGAAGGGCTGTTTGCACAGAGGTAGAAGCACCTCAGCTTAGTATAGTTGCTTGTTTTTACACTGTGATAGTCGAAGTTTTTGGCAGCGATGCTTCGCCAATAGGCTAATAAATTTGATCAAATTATTTTTACTATTTTTTAGTGAAGGCAAGGAGAGATACTTGCATCCATTGGATTTTGTTGTATCATTGAAGTAATAGCATAGGAGAACAATATATGAGTGACGTCAATCCAACCAACAGTAAAAGTTACCGCCCTGGGGACGAAAAGCTTGGCTACAATAGGCTTATCACTCTCACGCTGACCGACAGAGAGTGTTCAGACATAATGGATGTAATTACTGAGTTTGCAATGGGTGGATTTTCCCCTTCCGACGAAGACTGGGAGTGGCTGGAAAAAGTCATGGGAATGGCAACCCGGGACAGCCTGCTAGAAATCAGTCATAAAATTGGAAAGTTTCGTCGCAGCCAGGCTTGAATCTCATGAACCAAATTAATTACATGCTTTAAGCAATCTTTACAGGTACAGAAGTCGCTAAAACAAACGATAGCGATCCATAGTGTCATCATAGTGTTATGCCGTCACACACATTGGCACGTACTTGTATACGAGGAATAGTTATGAGCGAAGAAGCGCAGGCGGATATCCAGAAATATGGTTACAACTCTAAGGATATGCCCGATTGCTTTCTCCCCGATAACTTCGAGGAAGTATTTCAGCGGATTGGTATACATGGCACAAGGCATACCGTGCTGGTTGCTCAGTTTACTCTAGCCTAACATACAGCCGACCATAAACGGTCGGCTGTATGTGTTGGTTGTGCGTTTGCGCTTTTAGCCTGCGCGGTACACTGCCATCTTCGCGTTGAGTAGTTTGTTCATCTCGGTGAGGCTACCATCCTTCTTGTGGAGGACGCCGTCGTCGATGACGTATGTCTCGGCTTTGCTATCTCTGTTGTCAGGCATTTTGGGCGCAGTGTTTTGCCCGCTGTACTTGCTGCGGCTCGTTAGGTCGCTGTGAGTACGGTAGTATTGAGCGGCTTTGAGACGGTGGTCTTTGACCTTTTGGTAATACGTAACGTATTCGGTGCCAAGCTTGCGTGCGTTGTCATTTTCGCTGATGTTTTGCACTTTTTTGGCTTGCTCGATGCACGAGCCATAGGTCTTGCTTGCTTCCTTTTCGATCTCGCTATCGGTCAGTGCAGGAGCGCTCGTAAGCGCTGCACTACCACCTTTGCGGAAGTCAAAATTCAGAACTTGGCGGTTGAGCACGCTGGTATCGGCGCATTCTTTGATAAAGGTGGCGACGGTGGAGTAGTAGCTAGGCAGCTTGCCCAGTGCAGTGACGGCTTCGTCCGTCTCGTGCTTGTACTGCTCGTACGCACGCTTGATGTCTTCGTCGTGCACGGCGCGTGAGCTACCAAGCTTGCTTATAAGTTCTTTGCGGTTGTCTGCAAATGCCTTGGTATCGATCGTCTCACCACGAGAGAGTGGCTGCAGCAGGCGATCCTCGGTGCGGCTATGGCTGCGAATGAGCGCCTGGGTGTCTTGCAAGTCTTTGCGGCTTGGTGGTGCAGACTGAATGGCCACTACAATAATAATGACAATAAGCAGCACGAGGCCTACCACGCCAGCAATCAGCCCATACAGCAGCCTCTTATTTGCTAGCAATGGATTACCCGAGGGCTGAGGTGGCTGCGGGGTGTTCATATTCATAGTGTTCGTTGGCGAGGTCATAGCTGGTTGGTTATGGCTAGGAGTGGGCTGAGTGTCCATTGCTTGTGTCCTTTATCTTCGTTGTTGATACTCAAATTAACTATAGACTATATATTATAGCAATAGTTGCAGTGAGCGCAAATTGACGGAGGAAGAGCTGTTGCACTATGTTGCATATGGTGATGTGCCAATCGCGTGGTATACAAGAAACAAGCGAAAAAGCAATAACACCGCTACGAGAGATAGCGATCATTAACGAGGAGATGATGAGGGAGCGCCAAGAACAAGGGCAGTATGATACACCCTCTGACCTCTGTGTATTCTGTGTTTTGGGTGCTGTGTATGCTATAATAACGGTATGAAAGTTGCGATTGCTGGGTACGACGTTGAGGGTCGTGCAACATATGATTATGCGCGGCAGGTGTGGCCTGCGGCTGAGATTGTGATAGCCGATGAGCGGCGCATTGCTAATGTGCCGCCTGGGGTGGTGGATGTATTGACAGGCCCAGACGTCTTTGCTCAGCTGGGTGATGCCGATATCGTCATGCGCACCCCTGGATTGGCACCGTGGCGGATCGAGACAGATGGGACGGTGTGGTCGGCTACGAATGAGTTCTTCGCACGCTGCCCTGCGCCGATCATTGGTGTGACGGGCACGAAGGGTAAGGGTACAACGGTGAGCCTCATCGCTGCTATGCTGCAAGCCCTTGGGCGCACCGTCCATGTGGTGGGTAATATTGGCCGGCCAGCTCTGGCGCAGCTGGGGCAGATTAGCCCTGATGATGTAGTCGTGTATGAGCTGAGTAGTTTCCAGCTGTGGGATGCCGAGCGTTCACCGCAGATCGCGGTGGTGCTGATGATTGAGCCCGACCATCTCGACAAACACGTTAATTTTGCCGAGTATGTCGATGCCAAGGCGAACATTCGGCGGCACCAGCGGCCGGGCGATGTGTGTATTTATCATCCGAGCAATCCATATGCCGCGCAGATTGCTGAGTCGCTTGACACGGACGTTGCGCGTGGCAGCCTGGGTACGCCGCCACCAGCGTATCGCTATGGCACGCCAGATGATGGCATGGTGTATGTGAAAGATGGTGCCTTTTGGCAGGGTGAGCGGCGGCTTTGCGCAACGGACCGCCTGCAACTACCGGGTGCTCACAATAGTGAGAATGCCTGTGCTGCGCTGAGCGCAGTGCTCGCCTTCGATCCACAGGCTGTGCCGCAGCGCCTAGCGGAAGGACTGGCGAGCTTTACTGGTTTGCCACATCGCTTAGCCTTCGTAGCAGAGCAGGATGAGGTACGGTATTATGACGACAGTATTGCTACCACACCGGGCAGTGCCATTGCAGCGCTGCGTGCCTTTGCGGAGCCCAAAGTTCTCATCGTTGGTGGGGCAGACAAAGGTGGTGATTACGAGCCACTCGCACAAGAGGTGTATGATCAGGGTAAGTCTGTCCGCGCTATCATTACTATGGGAGCGAATGCTTCGGCGATTGCCGCGGTATTACAAAACTATGATGTTGCTGCGCCTATCATAACGCTTGGTAGTGTGCCCATGACAGAGGTTGTGGATGCCGCTCGGCAGCAAGCCGAGCCTGGTGATGTCGTCATCCTAAGCCCCGCTGCCGCGAGCTTTGACCAATACCGCAGCTATGCCGACCGTGGTGAGCAATTTATTGCAGCGGTGCAGGGCAGTCAAGCATAAGCCGCTTTATCCGCGCGCTTTCCATGACCAATCGGTATAAGAGCAAATATCTCTCCAGTATGTTCATCTCTTGCATAGGAATCGTTCGCAACTATGATGAGTAGTTTCCGTTATGGAACTGGCGAAGTAGAGTGCTATTTTGCGATTGAGCAGAATATACTATAATAGATGACAAACAATTGTATAAGCAATACAAGATAAGGAATCGATAATTCAATGGATCAACAACCGCACACCAACCCACCGCAGCCCGCCGCTGCGCCGCAGTATAGTAAGGGGCAGCTCGCCGTGGCCCGCGCCAATATGCCCAGTGATAATACTGTACTGGCAGTCACCTTTATTGGCTTCTTTTTTATGACGTCACTCTACTTTATTGTCACAACATTGATAAATTACGGAAGAGATAAGCCTACCTATGTAGAGACTGATACACTTCCGCTGTGGCTTCATTTGATCATGGATCTATTTAGCGGCGCTCTTCTCTTTGGTATTATTCTCCTTATCGGGATGTTTTTCATCCGGATGGAGCGGCAGAAGATGCTGGGCAATGCTATGCAAGTAGAGTATAGCGATTATGCTTGGCTGCGCGACTGGGCTAATGTCACAGCAGCCGACCTCGGTTTGCCACGGGTAGAGATCTTCGTGACGCAGAACCCGGTCATCAATGCTTATGCCTTTGGCTTTATGAATCCATACTGTATTGTGCTACACTCTGGCTCAATTCGCTATCTCACGCCCGATGAGCTCAAAGCAATCGTTATTCATGAGATGGGGCATATTAAGTACAAGCACACCATAGCTATGCTGTATCTGCAGCCGTTCTTGGCACTGCCGTTTGTTTCTTCGGTGTCTGGCTGGCTAGCGGGCTTCTGGCAGCGCCGCACCGAGTATACGGCCGACCGCTTGGCGCTTACTTATACCGAAGATCCAGAGCTTGTTAAGAATGCGCTCGTTAAGGTGCACGTTGGTCCTGACGTGGCGGAGGGGATGAATGAGACTGCTCGCCAGTGGCAGCGCTATACCGCTAACCGGCCGATGAACCGCTTTGCTCAGACCTTGAGCGACCACCCATACCTCGTGCGCCGGCTTGATCACATTGATGAGATGACCGCCAAGCTCCTCGCACCCCAAGCATCAGCTGCACCAGCCCAGCCCACGACACCAGTCCAACCGCAGTAGGGGAAGCCACGAGGCGACACAATGCTGCTTACATGAGAAGCCACTATCCATGCGATGGCGGCTTCTCAATTTTGCTCGATGTATTGCGATAGTGTAATAGCAGCGAGACTCCACACTTTGCTGAAACAAAGGTAATGGAGCAAGTGAGCGTGCAGCAATACGCTGTGAGATGTGTGGCCAGCAATGCTTTGCGCCGCATAGTAGAGTCAGCAACCCAAGAGTGCGGTATAATATAACTATGCAACCACTTAAAAAGCGTGCCGCACAGCTCCTCGCCGATATCCTCGATGCGATTCATCGTTTGCAGATTACTGACAAAGCTACTCAGCTTACTCAGCTTGAGGCGCAGCTGGCCGACTCGCAAATTTGGGCTAATCCAGCCCACGCTCAGCAAGTGTCACGCCAGGCAGCAGCATTGCGAGGGCAGATAGAGCCATGGCGAGTGTTACAGGCTCAGGCGAGCGACATTGTGGAACTCATGGATCTTGGCGATGATTCGATGATACCAGAGTTCGAGCAGCAGCTTGCCGCCCTCGAGCACGACTACCAAGCGCGCCACCGTGACCTCCTCTACAGTGGTGAGCATGATGATCAACCGGCTATTATTAAGATTAGTGCTGGGGCTGGTGGTACCGATGCTCAGGATTGGGCAGCGATGCTCGAGCGGATGTACCTACGCTTTGCTGAGCAGCATAGCCTTCAAGCGGAGCTTCTCGAGCGCTCGACGGGCGAAGAAGCTGGCATTAAGAGTGCGACATACAGCCTCCATGGTGCGTATGCCTATGGCCAACTGCGCAGCGAGCATGGCGTGCACCGCTTGGTGCGGCTGAGCCCATTTAATGCTGATCATTTGCGCCAGACAAGCTTTGCTTTGGTGGAGGTGATGCCAGAGATCGCTGAGCCAGAGCAGGTACAGCTTGAGGACAAAGACCTCCGGATCGACGTCTACCGCAGTGGTGGCAAGGGTGGGCAGGGCGTTAATACGACCGACTCGGCAGTACGCGTTACCCATTTGCCGACTGGCATCGTCGTTGCCATCCAAAATGAACGCAGCCAGATCCAAAACCGCGAGACCGCTCTCACCATTCTGCGCTCGCGCCTCGCTCAGCTCCAGCACGAGCAGCAAGCCGCCAGCCTGGCTGACCTCCGCACTGGTGAGTCCGCTAGCTGGGGTGCACAGATCCGCAACTATGTGCTTCATCCCTATACCCTCGTTAAAGACACCCGCACCAAACACGAAGCCCACGACGCCCAAGCCGTCCTCGATGGTGCCATCGACGGCTTTATTGAGGCATATTTGGCGATGGGAGTGGGGGAGAAGTAAAAATCAACCCTCATATTATCACTACTATTCTCAGGTAAACGACTCCACAAGATGATAAAATCACAACATTTTTGTATATAACACTGTTGACATATAAGCTAATAGAGTAATAGAGTAATAGAGTATCCCTCCCGCATAGGTTGTAGGTTGATACGTATCTTACAATGTAGTGGTTACATAGCCTCAAGATACTACTCGATTGCTAGGCTCTCTTTTTTGCTACCATCAACACATCATGTTGTATGAGTTATCTGCTTTCGTTACAGAAGTATCGGGATACTTCTGTTTTGTTTTTGTATGGTGATAAGAAAGAGAGCGTAGCAAAGAGCTAAGCTCGTGTTGCACTTCACAGAGGTGCAGAGAGGAGTCCATTATGGACCGCGTAAACGTCCTTCTTTGGGCCGTCGCCGCTTCACTTGAGATGCATCCCGACAGGTCTCTGGATGAAAGAACTCTCCCTGCTGACCTCTGCCCGCATGAGCGGAAGGAGCTCCTTGTGAGGCTTACTCGAATGGGCTTTCAGGCCTATATCAGAGAGTCTTATGTCTCTGGTCAGATCAAGACAACCTTGATCACTGAGAGATATAAGTAACACCACTACGCCCCGCGAAGATAATAACTATTATTTTCGCGGGGCAACTCACCTTGGCTTTTTGTATTTTTGTTATTTTGTAGGATAGTTATCTGCGGCTGTACTTTGAAATGTGTGATACGTCGTGTCTAATTAACTACGTCATAATCATAACAGTGGTGTAATGTACCGATGCGTTGCAACATGTAAACAATCTCGTTTTCAGATGCAGCCATATGCTATACTGGTATAGTGATATTGTTAGACAGAGTAACCAAACGGTATGATAAGGATGCCAAGCCGGCGCTTGATCGGGTAAGCTTACATGTCGAGCCCAATGAGTTCGTCGTTATTATTGGCACGAGCGGGGCGGGCAAGAGCACGCTGCTCAAGCTCCTTACTCGCGAAGAGAAGCCCACAACGGGTAAGATTGTGGTCGGTGGCATCGACTACGACACCTTGAAAGATAAGCATATTCCACTACTGCGCCGCAAGATTGGTGTGGTGTTTCAGGATTTTAAGCTGTTGCCGCAGCGCACCGTCTTTGAGAACGTTGCCTTTGCGTTGGAGATTGCAGGTATGAGCAATCGCGAGATCAAGAACACAGTACCTAAGGTGATCGACCTCGTTGGCCTCCGGGGCAAAGAGAAGCAGTTCCCGCACCAGCTCAGTGGTGGTGAGCGCCAGCGGGTGGCGATTGCCCGTGCCGTCGTGCGCCAGCCCAAGATCCTTATCGCTGATGAGCCAACAGGCAACCTCGACCCTAAGCACAGCTGGGATATCGTCCGTTTGCTCGAGAAGATTAATAAATATGGCACGACCGTGCTCCTAACCACCCACAATGTTGAGATCGTTAACCGGCTCAAGCGCCGTGTTATTACCATTGAGCATGGTAAGATCACGCACGACCAAGCCAGAGGGAGTTACCGTCAATGAGTCGCCGCAAAGATACTGCTCGTGCTCTGATGCAGCAAAAGCGCCGCCGTCGCCAGTGGCTGACGTTTGTCCGGATGTGCCGCTATGGCGTTAATAACTTTAGCCGCAACGCGTGGCTGACCGTTGCTGCCACGCTGGTGATGACAATTACACTGCTGATTGTCTTTACGACCTTTGTCGCCCAGCGTTCACTGGCCGACACCGCTCAGGCTATCAACAAGGATATCGACCGCTCGATCTACCTCCGCCCCGATGTCTCGGAGGAGCGCGCTCAGCCGGTGCTGGTGAGCTTGCGCCGCCTCAGCAACGTCGAGTCGGTACGCTTTATTAGTACCGAGGAAGCCAAGGAGCAATTTGCCAAAGCTAATAAGGACGATGAGGCTAAACTGAACGCCCTTAAGGAGGCGACGAATTCACTGCCCGCGACGATCCGTATCACCCTGCACGACAACAACGATACATCGCAGCTGATAGACTTCGTCAATACTAATTCTGCGCTCAAACCACTGATTAGCGCCACCCAAACGCCGACCTTTATGAGCCAGCGGCGCAACGGTACGACGCGCATTGCAGAGTGGACGCATATGTCGCAAAAGGCTGGAGTAGCGGCCAGCGTGCTCTTTATCGCTATTTCATTCTTGATTATCTTCAACACCATCCGTATGGCAATCTTCAACCGACGCGATGAGATCGAGATGATGAAGCTGATTGGTGCCGACCGTGGCTTTATTCGGGGGCCGTTTTTGGTGGAGGCAGTGGTATACGGGGTGATTGCCGCGGTGATCGCGACTACTCTGGGTATTATCACGCTCTTCCTTTCGGGCGACTCGCTCAAGAAGTGGGGGGTCGCTCTCCAGCCTACAATTAATATGGCAGCATCCTACTGGTGGCTTATTGCTCTGGCAATGATGGCACTGGGCGCGTGCATTGGCGTCATCTCATCGCTGGTGGCCACTCGCCGTTACCTAAAGATTTAGCATTGATACAAAGGAGGTCCTGTGTTGACAAAGCACACACCGCTTGTTACCATAAGGAATATGAAACAATCCACCACATCTGTTTCGCGTGCCCACACTGCTGCGGCCGCACCCAAAAAAACCAAGGGGCTTGCTACCAAGTCGGTTATTGTGGCGGCTGCCGTGATTATGGCGCTCAGTACGCCAGTTAGCACCTACCTCGGGGTGACCACCGGGACTGCCTCGGCCGTGTCGCAGGAAGAGTATCAAAAGCAGATTGATGCGCTCAACAAAGAGATTGGACAGTATCAGTCGCAGGCTAAAGAGTTGAACGAGAAGGCAAAGAGTCTGCAAAATGAGCTCGAAGTCTTGTCGAAGCAGAAAGCGATGATCCAAGCGCAGATCGATATCAGCCAGAAGAAGCACGACCAACTGCAAGAGAAGATTACTCAGACCAAGCGCGACATCAAGGCTAACCAAGACGCCCTAGGCGACACGCTGGCCGATATGTATGTCGACCGCACCATTAGCCCGCTGGAGATGCTGGCGAGTAGCCGGAGCCTTGGCGACTATGTGGTGGAGCAAGATCGCCGCGATAGCATCCAGACCACGCTGAGCGAGACGATCACCCGCGTCAATAAGCTCAAAAAGCAGCTAGAAGAGCAAAAGAAGGAAGTCGAGCGTGTCTTGGCAGACCAAAAGAACGCCCGCGAAGCCCTTGCCGCCAAAGAGCGCGAGCAGGCCGACCTTCTTGCCCGCACGCAAAATGAAGAAGCAAACTACCAAAAGCTCACCGCCGACCGTGAGAGTGAGAAAGCCCGCGTCCAGAAGGCGCAGCAGGATGCTATCCAAGCAGCCATCCGCAACGCTGGTGGCGGTGGCTCGCTCGGTATTACCTCTGGTGACGGCTCGATGGGTGGCTACCCATGGGCTGGTGGCTGTACCGTCGATGCCAATGCGTTGTCGCACGGTGGCGCATCCGGTGGTGGCGAAGACCCACTGGGCTATGGCTGCCGCCAGTGTGTGAGCTACACTGCCTGGAAGACCTACCAAAAGACTGGCTACGCACCACGCTACTGGGGCAATGCCAACATGTGGCCAGCTGCCGCTCGCAACGCTGGCTTCTCAACCGGCCGCACTCCACGGGCCAATGCCCTTGGCGTCATCTCGGCAGGGCAGTATGGGCATATCGTCTATATCGAAGGCTACGACGCTGGCAGCAACACTGTCCGCATTAGCCAGTTCAATTACTTCAATGCCGGCGGCCCTGGCTGGGGTCATTACAGCGAAATGACAGTACCCGCCAGTACGTACGATACGTATATCTATCTGTAGGAGAGGGAGAAACGGCCATTACGTGTAATGGCCGTTATTTTAGTTGATATTTTTCTCTGCAGAAAGTTTATATCCAACAACTTAGCGCCAAATTGCATTGATAGATTATACTAAGTGTGATTTAATGAGAGCTAGTTATGAGCGAAGTTCCAAAAATCCCACACACACACACACTTCACTTGATGGTGTACACGAAAAAGCGCTAGATACAGGTGAATCGGCGGTAGAAGAGCAAGCAGAACGCAATCCAGTTGAATTTGCTTGGTTGCTTGGTGCTAGAGCGACAAGAGAACCGGGTGAGGATTCTCCTGTTTCGATTATGACCCTCATCAGAGAAGGTCGAACACGATACACTGGCCCGACAATTGCTAAGTATGCCACAATTGGAGTTCGTGGTACACCAGCGGGCACTCTTGTTAATATTCCTATGGTGTATCCTATGTCGCAAGAGCAAGTTGATTATGCACAGGAAGTAGCTGCAGAGATGGCGACACCAGAGTACAAGGCACGAGAAAGAAGGTGCTTGGAGCAATTATGGGCGCAAGATGCAGCTGAACGAAAAGCGCGAATGCCAGCAACAAAAAAGACCAGCGAAGATGGCGCTGCAGGGTATAAAACTCATCATACAGAGATGGCGCTCTGCGAAATAAAATAAGATGGAGCTCTATTTATAGTCTATGCTGCTGGGGGAATCTCGAGCTGTTCTTCTGCCCGAGTAGCATCTTTGGTAGCTCCACTCGTCTCCAGTGGTGGGTTACTCGGTAGCCATACTGGTTATATACTGCGTCAATCGGATTGTCGCTCTTGCAGTGCCACTCTGCTGTTGCCAATAAAAACATAAATGCTTCTATTTATTGTTTGTTCTGCTACCTTCTTTCTCACCCTCCCCTCTATTTCTCTCGTTTTCTTCCTTCAAACAGGCGAATTTCGAAATTCGCCTGTTTTACCCTGTTTTTTCTCTGTTACGGTCGACTCTTTTTCTCTTCTTTTATATATTTTATATATAATAGGAGAGAAATCGATATGGATATATGGATGTATAGAGAGATATAGAGAATAGTGTAGATATATAGAGAAAGATAAAGAATAGATAAATAAAGAAATATAAAGATAGAAATAAAGAGATATAAAAATAAGTAAATAGAAATAAAGATAGAGATAAGTATAGATAGAGATATAGATAAGGATATAGATAGAGAAATATAGAGAAATAGGTAGATAAATAGTAGAGAAAGAAAGTTATAGAAATAGAAAAGGAGAATATATGAAGATAGATATAAAAGAAATAACTGAACGTGAAGGGTGAAATAGAGAGCGATAGAGCACGGAGGGTCAATGGTTATCTTCGTACTCTTTTGCCGCGCTGCCTGGCGTAGTATAATACCATAGTATGGTACAGAGTGACACGGCGAGCGCGAGCCGCTCGAAATATGAGTATGATGAACCAAAAAAGCTGACTATATCGCAGCTCACAGCCTTGCTGGTGGCGGTGCTGCTACTGGGGGCTGGCTTTGTGGCAGGGATGTACGCCGATAAGCTCTATGCGGCGATTGCACCAGTCTTTGGCCTCAAAGTGTCAGCCGATAGCATTGACTTGAGCAGTGTGCAGCAGACCTATCGCAAGCTCAAAGCAGAATATGATGGTAAACTGGACGACACCAAGCTGATCGATGGTGCCAACCGTGGCCTAGCTGCAGCCACTGGTGACCCCTACACTACCTATATGGACAAGCAAGAGACCGAGCAGTTCGATCGCAGCCTCAATGGCGAAGTGAGCGGTATTGGCGTGGAGATCGCATCGCGGGGCAACCACCCAACAGTAGTGCGCGTCGTCGATGACTCACCAGCAGCTAAAGCAGGCCTGCGGGCCGGCGATATCTTCCGCAGTATTAATGGCCAACCGGTGGAAGGGCAGAACTCTGAGGTAGTGGCCAGCAAAGTGCGGGGCGAGGCTGGCACAACCGTCAAGCTCGTGATGCAGCGTGAGGAATCGACTGAGGAATACACTATTGTTCGAGCCAAGGTAAGTGACGCCAGTGTGCGTAGCCAGATTCGCGATGGCGTGGGTATCCTCACTAGTACCCGGTTTGACGACCAAACTGGCCGACTTGCGCGCCAAGCGGCAGAGCAGTTCGTCCAGCAGGGGGTGCGGGCTGTGGTACTCGACCTACGCGACAACGGTGGCGGCTATGTAGCGGCTGCTCGCGAGGTTGCAAGCCTGTGGCTTGAGAACAAAGTCGTGGTAGTAGAGAAGTCTGGCGACGTCGTACGTGACACCGTGCAGAGCAGCGGCCAGGCACTACTTAAGGGGGTGAAGACGACTGTCCTCGTCAACGGCAATAGCGCCAGTGCCAGTGAGATCGTAGCGGGGGCACTACACGACCACAAAGCGGCGACATTGCTGGGCGAAAAGACCTTCGGCAAGGGCACCGTGCAGCAGTTGTTTGATCTACCTGACGGCCGTAAGCTCAAGATTACCGTGGCGCGTTGGTATACCCCAAATGGCCGCAATATCTCGCAAGGCGGCATTGCGCCAGATACTGAGGTTAAAATGAGCACCGATGATCGCAACGCTGGCCGCGACCCACAGCTCGATAGCGCACTGCAAAAGTTCGTAGAGTAGACATATATCCAACAAAATGCAAACGATTGTTCGCCAAAAGTATTGTATTTGCCTCGTATCTACGCTACCATAAAGGCATATGGACAGACGAAAGAAAATTCTCTTGGTAGAAGACGACACCGCGCTGCTGGCAGTGTATCGCTCGCGGCTGGAACTGGAGGGCTTTGCGGTGAGCGAAGTGCACAATGGCGAAGATGCGCTCTCGGCGGTGGTCGATGTTCGGCCTGATCTCATCTTGCTTGATGTGATGATCCCTAAGATCAGCGGCTTCGACGTGCTCGATATCTTGCGTAACACTCCAGACACTACCAACGTCCGCGTCATCATGCTGACGGCGCTGAGCCAGCCCAAGGACAAAGAGCGAGCCAAGCAGCTAGGAGTGGATGACTACCTCGTCAAGTCGCAAGTGATGATCGGCGACGTCGTGGCCCGCATTAAGTATCACCTGGGCATGAGCCAAGAATAACAGAGGCTAGAGGGCTGTCGAATGAAGCGTGCAGCGAGCCCTTGCTTCTGAGCGATTTCTCCTTAGCATTATTTCATGGTATCATAAAAAGATGACGGAAAAACATTCGGCATCACTTCCACCACGACATCCTGAGCATCTCTTGACGCAGCCAATCACGACGGACGGCACGCCAAAAGAGCGTACAACTCATCCCGACACACATATTATTCCCAAGCGCCAAGATGTGCCACACCGCCAGTGGAATGTGCTGCGCAGCAGTGGCCAGCTCGACGAAGGGTGGATTGATAGAGAGATTATCGACGAGGATGGCACGGTATTGGTGCGGATGACCAAGCTAGTCAACCGAAGCAACATCCACCAGCTCGAGAAATGTGTACCGCTCGCAGTGCTACAAGAGCAAAACATTGACTTCACTAATGCATATCTGCAAAGAGCCTATGGTGTGATGATGGAGGATGGTAGGCTGCAGCCCGTTGCTGATACCACTCATGCGATTACCAGCAGCCAAGAGCAACAAACAGAGATACTGCTCGCTCAAGACGAAAAGTATGACCGAACCGGAACTGATGGGGAAGGTAATCACCAGTCGGTGGCTGGCTTAGCAAAAGCTGCTCGCCTTGATACTGTTGTGGATAATAGCCTCCTCGTGGAGCGGGTACTTGGACGCGTAGAGTAGTAGTAATAAGGGCTGGTTTGGTTATCTTTTAGGACAGAGCGTGTTATTGCTAAATAGCACGAACATAGATACTTATTGGTAATACACACCAAGCGTGCTGGGCTTATTATCAAAAACAAGAAAACCACCTCGGTTATGAGGTGGTTTTGCGTTTGCGCTATAAAACACTTACGCTGCGCTGACACACACTTGGGTGCGTGGCTGGGTCTTGCCAGTGAAGGTAGATTTCTTGACCTTCTTGAAGCTGACAACACCACTGTGAGCGGCGTGGATGGTGTAGTTGCGGCTCATGTACGTGCCAGGGCCGGCGATCTTTGTAGCGCCTGTCTGGCGGACGAGGACCTCACCAGCGTTGACCTGCTGGCCACCGAAGCGCTTGACGCCAAGGCGCGCCCCAGCGTTATTGTGGACGTTCTTGCTTGAGCCACCTGCTTTGACTTTTGACATATCACTCCTTTAGCTAATATAAACAATCTATACGATTATACGTGAGGGCGTGGGTGAAGTCAAGCGGTGTGGATTGAATAGCAGCCGTAAGAATGCCGACTGTTATAACGCGAGAGAAGAGAGCGGCAAGAGGAGTGCGCAAGCGAGCAAGACATTGAGTTGTAGGCATGACAAAAAGGGGGCAAAACATAGACAGTGACGCAGATGTGCTGCAGTATTAACTGAGCAGAGTTGGATAGCTGGCACTATGGTGGTATAATTAGCTACACTACAGATACAATAAATGATATGAAGAAGGAGTGATGATGGCAGGACATGAAGGGCCGAGAGGATTTGGGCCACAGGATAAGTGGCCATATCGAGACAGTGGACCGAGTGGCAGTTCAGACACTGGGGCAGATTTGGCACGGCTTGAGGCACTTCGATATGTTGATGAGAGTGATTTGCCGTTGGGGCAAGGGGAGGAAGGTGCTCGGCAGGGTGCTCCTGCGCCCACTGCAGATGAGCTTCGAGAGAGCTTAAGAGAAATTGCTGAGACTCATAAATCAACAACACCAGCTGCGCCACCAACTCCAGGGGATATACGTGCAGCGCTTCATGGTCGTATTGAAGCACTGAAGCAGCCCGCTCAGATAGCGGAAGAGAACAAAAAGAAAGAGCAAGAAAAGGCTCTCAAGCGCGTAGCGGAAACACTCCGCGTTGCTCCAGATATACTTAGCATTGTAACATGTAAGCTAGAGAACCTCGTTGTACAGGAAGGTATGTCAACAGATACTATGACCAGTCTGCGATCTGTCTTGGTACTCTTGGAAAGCGTTAATCCTCGTGATCTTGAGGTTGCCCAGCAAGAGGTGGAGAAAGCCATCAATGTAATGGATACGGAAGAGAGCAGTCATCAATAGTTCTGTAGTATTAGATTCACATAAAGAACCTTAGCTATGTCATGCACAAGGAAATACATCCACTGCTGGATGACCAGAATGAGATTTTATCCCAAGGTTATTTCATTACTTCCATCACCAGCAACTCCCGCGCTACTACCTGGTTCTCGCGGTAATAACAGAGGTCGGCAGGGCGAACGTGCTGGAGTGGGTGGCGCTGGTAGCCCAGTCGCTCTAGCTGGGTGATGAGTGGCAGGTGAGTGAACTGCCCATCGCTGTCGCGCCACGCGGGCACCGCAATAACCAGTGGTGTGCCAGGGCGCAGCTGAGAGCGAAGATTAGTGAGAAAATGGCTGATGATATGGTTGCACGTGGTACGCACAGTGCTGAGTTTGGCAGGAGTAGGTGGGGCAGAGAAGGGCTGGCCAAGGTATGTCTCGCAGACGACGGCGCTGAGCTGCTGGGCGTCTGCCCACTGGTAAGTAGTGGCATCAGCCTGAGTAACGTCTTGCACCGCGCCAGGAGTAGCCTCAGCAGCAGAGCGGCGCTGTAGCCAGGCGAGATTCTCGCTGGTATAGCTGATCATCTTAGGGTTTAGGTCGCTGCCGCACACATCGTAGCCCAGGAGGAGCGCCTCTTGCAAGACAGTGCCAGTGCCGCAGAAGGGATCGAGCAGCACAGGGCGCGGCGCTGAGTACTCGGTAGTAGGTGAAGGCTGCACCAATGGCCCAGCCATATTAACCATCATGCGGGCGAGCTTGGGTGGTAGCATACCGACGAAAGCATCAGTGCGTGGGCGAGCTTGGTCGCGTGCGGCCAGGGCAGAGATGTTTTGCGCGCCTACACTCTCTGCCACAATAACCCGCCCATCCTGAGCTCGCACTACTAGCAGCTCGATATGATGAGGCGAACGACCAAGCTTGTTGTGATGGCTCGTAGCAGTATTGAGCGCTGGAGCGGCATTAGGAATAAGGCGCAGGCTAGTGCCAGTTGCGCGTAATTTTGTCTTAAGAATAAGGCCAGTCTTTTGCACCTCGCGGGCACTGACAGAGAAGCCATAAGCACTCATGCCCAGCGTAATCTTGTGCGATGCGCCCTGCCACCGCGCGCTATAGTGGCGGACAATCTGCCGACTCACCGCCAGCCAGTTACCACGCAGCTCTAACACCACCCGGCCCGCCTTTTGGCTGCCACCCAGGCGCTCAAAGGCGAAAGTGTCAGAGGTAATAGTAGCGGCCTGCGTTCCAAACCAACGCACTGCCGCACCGCCATACAAACACTCCAGCTCCGCCACGCCGAGGGCCGGCTGCCGGCCAAGAATTGCAATATACATACGCCTAGTATAGCGCAAAAGCGGGTAAGAATGGAGGGGTGATAGCACGAACCCATACATTAAATATGGGTAGTCGATCACTCTCAAGCTTATACAGCGTGCTTTCATACGCAGTTTGATATAAAGCGCTGGAAAAGGTTCGCCTCGTTGTCTCGTGGTATAATATACCGTAGCTATGCAGAAATATATGAAAAAAATAAAACAGCTGTCCTTCCGCACCTGGCTGAGTATTATGACGTTTGTGCTGATTGCCTTGATTCTATTCTTGTCGCGGCACGAGCTTGTCCAGGCGTGGCACTTGCTACAGCAGGTCAATATATGGGTCTTGATTGCCGTCTTCCCAGTGGCGGCGTTGGGGTATTTAGCGGCGGGTGAGATGATCTTCTCATATCTGCGGCAAAAGGGCTTCGTGCGCGATGTGAGCCCCTTTGCCCTGATGCGCTTGTCGCTGGAGCTAAACTTTGTCAACCACGCCTTTCCCAGTGGTGGCCTGAGCGGTATATCATACGCCAACTGGCGCTTACGCAAATACGGCGTCTCGACAGGGCGTGCGACGATGGCCCAGATGGTGCGCTATGTCATGGGCTTTGTGGCAGTGGTGCTGTTCCTTGCAGTGGCGGTGGTAATAGTGACGATCGATAGTGGAGTGAACCGCTGGATTATCCTGATGAGTGGGGGGCTGGTGTTTTGCTTGACGATGATCACGCTACTGGGAGTATACTTGCTGACGAGCCAGCGGCGGCTCCACAAGGCGGCGCATCAGATCACGCTGACAATCAACGGCTTCGCACGGCGTATCCTGCGGCGCACAAAACCAGTGATGGATGAAGCCGCAGTGCGGCGCTACTGCGACGACCTCCACACTGACTTCCTCGAGCTGCGGCGCGATAAGAAGCTGCTGTGGCAGCCCTTTGTCTGGAGCATTGTCTTTACGATTATGGAGATCTTGCCCTTCTGGATGACCTTCCAATCGCTGGGAGTATCGGTTAATCCAGCATCAATTCTCATTGCCTATGGCGTGGCCACGACCATGGCGGTGGTGGTTGCTACCCCTGGTGGGGCTGGTGCGTATGAGGCGGTCATGGTGGGGATCTTGGCACTTTCAGGCGTGAGCCAAGGCCAGGCCATCGCTGGGACGATGCTCTACCGCGTGATTGCCATCGTTACCACACTGGTGTTTGGCTATGCATTTTACCAACTAACTATCATGCGCTATGGACGCGACAAACCTCCCACCACTGAGCGTTAGCGATTTCCTCGCCTGTGCGAGCCAGGTGCTGGAGGGAGCATTTCCGGTACTAACGGTCGAGGGCGAGGTGGCTAGTATGGCGGTGCGTCAGGGGAAGTTTGTCTTTTTTGACCTCAAGGACGAGACAGGCAGCGTGAGCTGCTTTATGATGGTGTGGCAGCTCCGGGTGGCGCTAGAAGATGGCATGCAGGTGGCGGTGCAAGCCGTGCCCAAGCTCACGGCGCGCGGTAAGTTTAGCCTGACGGTGCAGCAGGTGCGACCAGTCGGGCAGGGGAGCATTAAGAAAAACTTCGAGCTATTACGCCAGCGCCTGAGTGCAGAAGGGCTCTTTGCTCCAGAGCGCAAGCGACCAGTACCCGAGTGGCCCGAGCACATTGCCGTGGTGAGTAGCCCTCAGGCGGCAGGCTATGCCGACTTTATGACGATCATTGGCCAGCGCTGGGGCGGCATGCAGGTCGATGTCTATGCAGTGCCAGTCCAGGGTGCTGGCGCGGCCGATCGGATCATCCGCGCCATTGAGCGCTGCAACCGCCAGGCAACCGTGCCGCAGGTGCTGGCGATTGTACGTGGTGGCGGTAGCGCCGATGATTTGCAAGTCTTTAACGACGAAGCGCTGGTGCGAGCAATCGCTGCAAGCCGCGTGCCAACAGTGGTTGGGGTGGGGCACGACACCGATGAAACATTAGCCGATCTCGCCGCCGACGTCCGGGCTGTGACGCCGACCAACGCAGCTCAGCTCATCACGCCCGATGCCACAGCGGTGCGAACCCGACTGGCCGAGCAGCTGCAGATGATGAAACAGACGATTGTCACCACGGTGGATGATGAGCAGCTAGCGGTGCAGCATCAGCTGACTGAGGCTCGAGCGAAGCTAGCCAGGCGGCAGCAGGCGCTCGAGCAGCAATGCATGGCGCTGCAGGCCCGGCTCCGGCTGTATAACCCTGCAGCAACCCTAGCGCGTGGCTACGCGCTGGTGCGCGGCCAGGCCACCGTCGGCCAGACAATCACCATCGAGCGATATAGCGATATGATAACAGCGGAGGTAACCCATGTCGAACGCAAAACAACCAACGAAACAGGCGAAATCCGCCACACCTAGCACTCGGGCCAAGCGCACCACGCTGAGTGATGACGACCAACTGGCAATGGCCCTTGCAGCAGAGGGAATCACGCCGGATTATAGCCAGCCCACCAATAATACGCCAGCAAGCCCATCAGCACCCCAGCAGCCTGACCAGCAGAGCAATGCAGATAACCGTTCACTGCGTGAGCAAATGGAGCAGCTGGAAGAGATCTTGGCGTGGTTTGACAGTGATGAGTTTGAGCTCGAGGCGGCGGTAGAGCGCTACCAGCAAGCAGCACGCGTTGCCGAGCAGATCGACCAGCGCTTGAGAGAGATCAAAAATAAGGTAACCATCATCACAGAGGACGCAGCCGCCTGATGATGTGGTGGGCACTGCTGGTCATCATCCTGCTGTTTTGCGTGACGGCGCTGACGGGTGCGCCCTATGTGCCGTCGCACCGCCGCGATGTGCAGCAGGCGCTGACCCAGCTCTATAGCCTTGGGTCAGAGGATTGCTTGGTAGACATGGGCTCGGGCGATGGCATCGTCTTAAAGATTGCCCGCCAGCAGGGGGCACGAGCCTTTGGTATGGAGCTCAACCCGCTCCTCGTCTTACTCTCGCGCTGGCGTTTGCGTGGCGATACCAAAGCGATGGTGGTGTGTGGTAATCTCTACCGCACGAATTTTCCAACTGGCACCACAGTGGTCTACACCTTTGGCGACTCGCGCGACATCGCTCGGATGGCCGCCCATGTGCAGCAGCAAGCTACCCGCCTTGGCACAGACCTATGGTTCATCTCCTACGCCTTTGCCGTGCCTGGCTGGACACCAGTGCGCGAGCAGGGCGCGCATAAGCTATATCAAGTGCGAGCAGAACAGCACAAATAGCATCCCGCTCTTGTCTATCACCCCAGGCATAAGTATAATAGGGGTATGACGAAGCAATCTTACAAACGACGAAGTTTTCTTAGTGGCAGCACCTTTGCCATTATCGGGCTGGCCCTGCTGGTGGTGCTCTTTGGTGGGTTTTCGGCCTGGGCCTACACTAACTATACCGAGGCCAAGAGTAACCTCGATAGCAAAATTACCGCAGCGCAAGCTGAGGCCAAGAAGACGCAAGCAGACGAAGACGAGAAGAAATTTGCCGAGCGCGAGAAGCAGCCCATGCTGCAGTTCGTTGGGCCAGATGACTATGGCCGCCTGACCTTCGACTACCCCAAGACCTGGAGCGCCTACCAAGCCACCGATGTGAGCGAGGGTGGCGGTAAGACATACGAGGCATACCTCAACCCCCGTGTGGTGCCACCAATAACAGATACGCAGAAGATTGCCATTCGGATTAGCATTGAGCAGAAGATTTACGACAAAGCGGTGGCCGACTACGACAGCCAGATCAAAAAAGGCGAGCTGAAGTCGAGCGCCTGGAGCAACGACAAAGGCCTGACGGGCACGCGCCTAGAAGGGAACTTTAGCAAAGATATCCGTGGCACCGCAGTCGTAATCAAGATGCGCGACCGGACGCTCACGGTGCGGACGGATGCCGACGTATTTAATAACGACTACGAAGCCCTGATAAAAACCATTAAATTTAACGAATAAATATAGAACATTGCGACGATCTGTGCTACAATGCAGCTGGTATGAGCACGGAGGGGAATGCGGTTATGATGAGCGGCGCTTCCTGGGGGGAGGCGTCGCTCTTTGTTGCGGCGGCACACGACCTCAAGTCGCCACTGGCGCTGCTGCGGCAATTGGCGCTGAGCTTGGAGGCTGGAGGGCTGTCGCCAGTCGAGGTGGCCGAGCTAGCCCGGCGGATGGCACTCACCAGCGAGCGGGCCTTGCGCCTCACCACCGACTTAACGCAATCCACCCGTCTCCACGAGGAGCTATTTGGCATCGAGCCGCTCAACTTGGCGTTGGTGGCGCGCGACGTCGTGGCCGAGCTCCAGCCACTCTACGCAGCCAAGGGGCGTCGCCTGACGGTACGTGTGCCGCGGCGGGCAGTGGTAGGTCTCGGCAACCGCGACCTCCTGCGGCGCGTTCTGTGCAACTTCGCCGACAACGCACTCCACTACAGTGGCGAAGGCGATGCACCCGTGGTGGTGCGGCTCTCCCAGCGGGCTGGTGGCCGGGTGATTCGCCTAGCAGTGCGCGACTATGGCCCGGCTATTCCGCCATCGCTCTGGCAGCAATTGGAGCAGCGCCTTGGCGTCAGTGCACAGCCGCTGCACAGCCGGCCAGGCAGCAGTGGCCTAGGGCTCTACATTGCAGGGCAATTTGCCAGCGCGATGGAGGCGCAAATTGGAGCAGTTCGACACCGCGATGGCGCGACCTTTTACATCGATCTTCAGGCGGTATATCAACAGAGGTTATTATGACGCAATCGCCGCCGCGGGTGTTGGTCATCGACGATGATCAATGGTTTGCTGAGCTGCAGCTTGCGGCGGTGCGGCGGGCTGGTATGGTGCCCGTCTATGCGGCCGATGTGCTGGCTGGCATGGCAGCGCTTGACGAGGCACTCCCAGCGGTAATCATCCTCGATATGTTCATGCCAGGGGGCAATGGCTTGGTGCTGCTCCATGAGCTGCAATCGTATAGCGACACGGCGCGCATCCCCATTATCATCTGTAGTAATAATGCGAGCGACATGACGCTAGACGATCTTGTTCCCTACGGTGTGGTGGCCTTGCTAGACAAAACAACGATGCGCCCGAGCGATGTGACGAACGTACTAGGCAGGTATACCCCAAGCGAGGTAGTGACATGAGTATGCAGCGTACCACAGCGATCGTCCTGCGCCGCACCAACTATGGCGAGGCTGACCGCGTGCTGCAATTGCTCACGCCAGAGGGGCAGCGGGCGGTGATTGCCAAGGGCGTCCGGCGCGAGAAGAGTCGGCTGGCTGGGGCAGTTGAACTCTTTGCGATCAGCGATGTCGTCATCCGCCAGGGGCGCAGTGAGCTGGGCGTGCTAACGCAAGCCCGCCTGACGAAGTATTATCAAACCATCGTGGCCGATTATGACCGCTTACAAGCTGGCTATGCCGCCATCCAGCTGGTAGCGCAGGCCAGCCGCATGCTAGACGAGCCAGCCTGGTATGAGGTACTGCGCTTGGTGTATGAGGGACTCGACCAGCCCAGTGTGCCCATCATGCTCACTCAAGCCTGGCTGGCCATCCACTATGCAGTGCTGCAGGGCTACGAGCTCAATCTAGTGCGCGACGTGCTGGGTCAGCCGCTCCAGCCCGAGCGGCGGTATATGTATGATGGATCGGAGCGCGGCCTGCGCCTCAGCGACCAAGGCGACATCACCGCAGCGCACATCAAGCTGCTCCGCCTGCTCGCCACGCGCCCACCCACAGTAGTAGCACAGGTCGGTGGTGTGCTAGCCATCCTGCCCGAATGCTGGCTGGTGGCACGGCAGCATGCTGGAGTGTAGCTGCAGTACAGTATACATGCCGAACAAGAAAATATCTGGAGGCCAGCGATTAAGCAAGCGGATGAGCTCTGTATACATTCTGGCCGGAACATTTTCGGTTTGGTGTGTATACTGTGCTGCTTTATCATCCACCCGATGAAGAACGTACCCACCTCAAGAAATGCTATAATAATACCAAAGAACCAATCATGAAGCTGCCGCGTTGCCAACGCGGAGAAAGGACGCGTGTGAGTAGCACAACGAGTAATGTAACAATGGAAGCAATTATTAGCCTGTGCAAGCGCCGCGGCTTTATATATCAGGGGTCGGACGTGTATGGCGGCCTGAGTGGCACGTGGGATTATGGCCCGTTAGGTGTGCAACTCAAGCGCAATATTATGAACCTGTGGTGGCGCAGATTCGTCGACGAGCGCGACGACATGTATGGCGTCGATGCAGCGATTTTGATGAATCAGAAGGTGTGGAAGGCGAGTGGACATGTGGATACGTTTTCTGATCCGCTAATTGAATGTTCTCATTGTAGGATGCGTTTTCGTTTTGATAAGCTTATCGACACTGAACACTATACTCAAGCTATTAATTACTGTGATGAGATTGTCAAAGCTGATGATGAACAAAATATGGAAAAGATAGACGAGCTAAAGAGTGCATTTACGGATTATTATAGAGATAGCCCGTACAGTTTTGAATATATTAAGAACCTATTCTATGGTCTTGTAAATGACGTAAAGACTGACATAACGATCAACGATCGTTTGCACGCCCTCCTCAAAGAAGCAAGAAAATACACTGGAAACTTTGCACAGTTTTATGTAAACGATTTAACTGAGCTAAAATGTCCAAATTGTGGTTTAGAAAAAAAATGGGGGATCCCCTTCCAATTTAATATGATGTTTAGCACTATTGTTGGTGCAAAGTGGGGTATGGCTGAAACCATAGATAATGGAGGCTATATAACAGCTGAGTTTAGGTCATTTGATAAAAATGGCGAGCAAACTATGCAGGATACACCTTTGACGAAGACTGATCAGATTAATGGGCTAATGTATTTTGATAAGGGAGCAAAAACGTATCTCCGCCCCGAAACCGCTCAAGGTATCTTCACCAATTTCAAAAACGTCGTCGATAGTTTCTATCCTAATTTGCCGTTTGGTATCGCTCAGCAGGGCAAGGCGTTTCGTAATGAAATTGCGCCGCGCGACTTTGTCTTCCGCTCTCGAGAGTTTGAGCAGATGGAGATTGAATATTTCGTCGATCCTGAGCACTGGCAAGAGGCGTTTAATGAGTTGCTGGCGGCGACGCATGATTTTTTGGCAGAACTGGGCTTGAAACCAGAGCATATCCACGAGCTGGACGTGCCGGCGGAGGATCGAGCGCACTACAGCAAAAAGACGATCGACATTGAGTACGATTATCCAATTGGCCGCGAAGAGTTGATGGGCATTGCCTATCGGACCGATTTTGACCTAATGAACATCCAACGCGCCAGTGGTAAGAGCATGGAATATACCATCAAGGGGACGAACACGAAATTTGTGCCGCACGTCATCGAGCCCAGCTTCGGCGTTGAGCGGGCGCTGATGGCAGTGCTGGCCAGTAGTTACCGCGAGGATGAACAAAATGGCGAAAAGCGGGTGTACTTGGCACTGCCAGAGCACTTGGCGCCGGTCAAATTTGCCGTCTCGCCGCTGCTGAAAAACAAGCCAGAATTGGTAGAAAAAGCCCGCGATGTGTACGCGAGTCTCGCCAAAGCCAACCCCGGCCGAGTAATGTGGGACGACAACGGCAACATCGGCAAACGCTACCGCCGCCAAGACGAAATCGGCACCCCGCACTGCGTGGTCATCGACTTCCAGACGCTCGAGGATGGCACTGTCACCGTGCGCGAGCGGGATACGACGGAGCAGAGGAGGGTGAATATTGAAGATGTGATCGTAAGACAATGAAAAAGAAGTATATTTTTATAGATACTAATATTTACCTTGATTTCTATAGGGTTTCTAAAGGTGATTTAAATAAGCTTGGTATACTACGAAATGGTTTTGCTGACCCTGATATTGCAAATAAATTCGTTTTGTGTGTTAATATGCAAAATCGTGATGAATATTACAGAAATAGGGTAAATGTCATAGAAGCTACGCTTAAGGAGTTTTATTTTAAAAAGTTTGATGTGCCAGGTTTGATATCTAATCAATGGCCTAGTATTAGCAAGCAGTTTGTCCAAGTTCAGAATCAAATGGAGAGTCTGGTGCAATCTCTCAAAGACAAGACTAGGCGGTTGCTTGATAATAAGGACCTTGAAGCTGATAGGTTAATAGGTTCTATGATGGAAAAACCAGATCCTATCGATGAGGATATTATCAAGGCGGCAGAAAGGCGTTATAAAATTTTAGGTAATCCTCCTGGTAAAAAGGATAGTTGTGGAGATGCCATTCATTGGGAGTATTTACTCCATAAGGTTCCCTCTTCAGGTGAGTTAATTATAATTACTGCTGACAATGATTGGTATTCTTCATCCAGAGGAGACCACCCTAATGATTTTCTTCTAGATGAGTGGCTTCAAAAAAAGGGAACCTCAAGCAGTCTTCAAATGTATAGAAGTATTCAGGCTTTTTTAAGGAAAGAGATGAGTGTCGTGCTTGAAAGAGAGGTGCAGAAAGATCGCCTCCTGGAGGAGCTGCGGAATAGCAGTAGCTTTGACAAATCAAGACGTATACTGGGCCGTCTTATGGAATATAAGGGTGAATTGAGTGGCTATCAGAAGACGAAGTTAATTCAATATTCTATAGAGAATAGCCAAATATATAAAGCCCAGAAGTATTCTCCAAACACTATAGGGGACAGGCTATGTGCGCTCATTAATCTAGGAGGTCTTCCTGGAGAGCTGGACAAGAAGACAATGACTGAATTCTGGGCCGTGTTTTCCCCTAACGTGGGAAAATAATATTGTTGTAATTACTCTCATGCCAAAAAATACCAACGGACACCTCACCACGCAAAATGCAGACGGAGTAGTCCGCCACGATTATCTCTATCGCATCTCACTCAAAGCATTAATATATAACGATGCTGGGCGGATCTTAGTCGTCAAAGAGATCGATCGGCCGTTTTGGGATTTGCCTGGTGGCGGGATGGATTATGATGAGACGATTGAGTCATCGCTAAAGCGTGAGCTGCATGAAGAGGTCGGCTACCAGGGTGATGTGCGCTATCAAATCTTTGACGCATCGGACCAGATATACATTGAGCGGCTTGATGCGTATCAAATCTGTTTTTATTGCCGCGTTTGGCCCGAGAACTTCGACTTTGCGCCAGGAGAGGAGGGTGATGATGTGATGTTCATCAGCCCTGACAACCTACAAGGCACCGGTTATGATGCGACTGATCGGGCATATGCGGCGCACAAGAAATGGCAACAACTGTATAGTGCCTCGACTTGAATCCGTCTCCCGTCGAGGTTTTTGGTATAATCATTGATCACCAAAACTTCTTATATAAAGCCGCTGAGATCAGTAAAGTAACGAGTGGCCAAGAGAGTATTGAGTGTTGGATAGATATACTACAGTAAGTGAATCACATCGGCACCGGTCACATGCCAGAGCACGCCATGGTAGCTAGCGACTACGCCATCAAGGTTATTAACCTCCTTCACCCCGGCGATAGGGCCGCTATCACCCACGAACGCCAATGGCAAATCCAGGTGATGAGGGAGGAGATGGCGGTTGCATAGCTTGAGGCAGTAAGTTAGCCGTCTGGCACGAATATAGAAAAAGAAAAGGGTCCTTAGGCAATTAACCGTTCGGAACCTTTTAGTCTTAATAGCTCTATTGTAGCGACGATAGAAGAATAAAGCAAATGAGCTAATCTAGTTATGGTGGACAATTATCTATATAAGTAAATAGCGAAAAAAGCTTCAGGGTGGTATAATCTACCTCATACGAACAAAATCACAAAAGACTAGGTGTATACATATGAGTAACACGACAGAAAAAACATCCAATTCACTCCCTCTCATTAAAAAAGAGCATCGCAACAAAGTACTCATCACCCTCTTTCTCGTGACGGCACTCGCCGGAGGTGGCTACTGGGCAGTTATAGCTGCGACGAGTAGTAGTGCGCCGCCGGTAGCGCTAGCATTGCGCTTGGCGTACATCGCAGTTTTGTATATGCCGGTGCCACTGTATACGCTCTTACTGAGTCGATTGATGCTTGGCATACCAATACCATTTCGTGCGTTGTTGTCATTAAAGCACATCACCGTGAAGAAGTATGCATTGGTCGCTGGACTATTCTTGGCCTGGGCAGTATTGATGATTGGCTCCGTTGCTATTCTTGGTTGGCTGTGGCCAGAGACTTTTGGGCACCTGGCAACGACTAATGGACACTTGGTGCACAACCTTGAGAAGCTCATTGGCACATCGGTCGATACTAGCGCGATGAATATGCCACCAACACCGCTTGCCATGCTGCCACTTGGTATCTTTGGTGCATTGATGGCTGGGCTAACGGTAAATGCGATCTTTGCGATGACAGAGGAGATACTGTGGCGTGGTTACCTCGCGCAGGCATTTGCTGGACGGCCATTTTGCAAGAAATATGTGACGATTGGCGTGCTATGGGGACTGTGGCATATTCCGCTGATTGCCCTAGGGTATAACTATGGCACAGCGAACGCGCTTCCGGGGTCGGTGTTGTTCATTGGATTTTGTGTGGTAATGTCGCTCGTGCTTGGTTTTGTCGTTGAGCGGACCCGAAGTGTGTGGCTTGCTGCCGTGCTGCACGGGACGTTTAATGGCTTCTCGCAAGTTATGTTGCTTCTGGTCGTTGGTGGGAGCTCACTATTGGCTAGCTCAGCAGTAGGCGTTGTCTCGCTTGTGGCGTGGCTGGTGGTATTTGTGGCTTGCTATATAAGCACTGCTTTTGCACTTGCTACAGAGTGGGCTAAGTAGATTCAAAATATTAGAGAGGTATAATGAAATCATGCATATAACTCGTCGTATTCAAGCGGTAAAGCTCTGTTATATTGGTGGATTATTATTGCTTTTCATCCTTGGTATGATGGCAATGCGGTTTGCGGCTAGTTATGTCTCATCCATTTCTGGTGGTGCGGCAATCCTTGACCTTAATTTTGGCAACGATACCGCCCACATCAATCATACATTAGCCGCTCTGGGTGAGGCTGGCAGAAGCGCGTATCTTCATGTCTTTTTGCCGATCGACACCTGCTATGCAGTCATCTATGCGGTGTTTTATACCTGTACTTTGGTGTTTTTTCTCCGGTGCCTCCCGTTGCAGTGGTGGAAGCTGGGCTGGGCCCGGTGGGCAAGTTTGCTTCCCGTAGTGGCTGCTGTTTGCGACTGGTGGGAGAATATAGCTTTTGCGTTCATGCTGAGCCAATTTCCGGCACTTGCGAACCCAGCACTGGTGGCTAGTGCAACAGTAGCGACTAGGGCAAAATTCATACTCGTGTATCTATCGTTGCTGCTTGTGCTAGGTCTTGCAATATACCATATGATGCGGTGGATTAGCTCCAGCAACAACCACGAACACCACCACTCATAGCGGGTAGCGAAATATACTGCCGATCACCGCTCGATTACCTCTTGTTACCATAAGCACAATAGTGTTATAATGCGAACGTTATATTTAAGGTGTTGTGTTTCACAACAAAAAGGAGGGTTATTGCATGAGGGAACTCAGGCAAGCAAAACATAATAAATGGAGAACGCTCGCTCGCGTGTCTCAGGCTGGATGCCTCGTGGCGGTAGCTGCCATGGTGGCATTATTTGCCCAGCCTACACGGGCTGCCCAAGAGGTAGCCTGGAGGGAGCAAGCTGGCTCTGGCACAAAGAACTGGTCGGCAATGGCTGGCTCAGCAGACGGCACTAAGCTCGTCGCAGCAGTGAATGTCGGGAATGTCTACACCTCGACAGACAGTGGTGTCACCTGGACGGAACGACCAATAACCGGCCTTCCTGCGCCGCAAAAGTGGACGGCTCTTGCCAGCTCGGCTGATGGTAGCAAGATCGCTGCCTTTTACCAATGGGGTGGCTACATGTACACCTCGAATGACTCAGGTGCTACCTGGACGAAAAATGGCCTCCCAGGAGCTGCTGGAGACTGGGTGTCTGTTACTAGCTCGGCCGATGGCACCAAGCTCGCCGCTGTAGCAACCAACCGTGGGGTATTTACCTCCACCAACTCTGGCGCAAGCTGGAAAGAGCAAGCCAACCCAGGTGCGAAGAAGTGGACATCAATCGCTGGCTCGGCAGACGGCACCAAGCTTGCCGCGACTGTTGCCGACGGCGTTGTCTACACCTCGACAGACAGCGGTGTCACCTGGACAGAGCAAGCAGCCGCTGGCACCCAGAAGTGGACATCGATCGCGAGCTCGGCTGATGGTATGAAGCTTGCTGCTACAGTCAACGATGGTAAGATTCACACCTCGACAGACGGTGGCGTCACCTGGAAAGAGCAAGCTGCATCAACCCCACAGAAGTGGACATCGATCGCTAGCTCGGCCGATGGTATGAAGCTCGCCGCAACCGTCAATGGTGGCAAGATCTACACTTCAGATGACGGTGGTGCAACCTGGATGGAAAATGACAGCGCTGCTACCGGTGCGTGGTCGGCTGTTGTTATGTCGAACGACGGGGCTAACCTCGCTGCAGCACTCAACGGCGGCAACATTAACACAGCAACAGCTAAGGACAAGCCAGTTGTGCAGCCAGCTCCAGCAAACCCAGCACCCGCAAATCCAGCTCCAGCTAACCCTGCGCCTGCCAACCCGGCTCCCGCTAATCCAGCGCCTGCAACGCCCGCACCAGCTACCCCTGCTCCAGCGACGCCCGCACCTGTGACTCCAGCACCAGCAAACCCCGCGCCTGCCAATCCTGCGCCTGCTACACCCGCTCCGGCCACACCTGCGCCCGCAACCCCAGCTCCGGCAAATCCAGCCCCAGCTGAGCCAGCCGTAGAACCTGCACCAGCAGAAGAGCCGGCTCCAGCTGCAGAGCAAGCACCAGCAGCCAACCCAGCACCTGCAGCTAAACCAGCAGCAGAGGCTGCCGCTCCTGCTAAGCACGAAGGTCCAGCTCTCGCCGACACCGGCGACAGCGTATGGCTCGTTGCTGCACTCGCAGCCAGTGGTCTTGGCGCCGGAAGCTTCTGGTTCGTCAAGAGCCGCAAGAACTAGAGCACTGCACCACAGCGTCTCTATACCCAAGAGAAAGGCATACCGTATGCCTTTCTCTTTTTTGGTTGGCAGGGTAGGGTGTGGCCTGTATTAGAGTAATTATATTATACTGAGCGGCTTGGGTACTGACGTAGCGGCGATATAGCATAGCCGTGCTTGAGCATAAGCAGCAAGGAAAATACCCTACACAGGTAGAACGCCAGCACTAGCGCGCTGCTAGGGGCTCTTGAGGAAGAATGGGTAGGGCTGCTGCTGTGTTGGTGCGGCCTTTGCATTGCGCGGTGTGCTAGGTGCTAGAGATGATGGCAATCGATGGAACTTGCTTCCTGTGCGATGTATCTTGATGCCAATCACTAATACATCGGCCTTGTAGGCTACAGCAATGGTAGCGTGAGCGATCGTATTGAGCCAACGAATAGCCTTCCGCCGATGAGGGCAGCTTGTACTTTTTTGGGGAAACGTATAGCGTGCTCTTATTCTTGCCCAAAGCAGCGCGGGAGGTGGTTAGAGCGCCAACCCCACACTGCTAGCAATGTGAATTTCGCTCGTACTAGCAAGCTTATACACACACCAATACGCGCGAGGAGGCAAAAGAAATCGGCTTGGATAGCATAGTATCCAAGCCAAGATAGAGTTGTGTGGGGCAGGAGTACGGCTACGATCGCCGTTTGCGGAGCACCCACACTCCGCCACCGCCCAGCGCAATTGCGCCGAGGGCAGCGGGGAGGATGCTATCGCCGGTGTTGGCGAGGAGCCCGCCGCGGTGGGGTGAGCTACCCGTAGAGTCGGTGTGCGACGTGTCTTCGTAGATGGCGATGGGGTCGAGGATCGTACCGTTCGCAGCGCCGTCTTCGTCGCCAAAGCCACCGTCAGTTACGTCGTAAGCGATTGTTGTGCGTGTACCGCTGGGGTTTGTGCCAAAGTTGATCCGGCCTGTGATGTCTTCGATGACCGAGCCACCTTTGGCAAGTTTGAGTACGGTGAGGCGGCTTGGGTCGCGATAGCGCGTGCTGAGTGTCAGTGCGACATGGGTGGTGTAGCCAGTGTGCGCTGTGCGCCCAGCACAGGTGATGGTGAAGCGAACGCTGTTGCGCAGAACCCGGCCTTGGTACTGCTGGGGGGCAGTTGCTGGCTCGGCCGAAGCAATGTGGCTGCAGGGTGTACCGGCTGTAGCGAGCGATACCGCACCGCCGAGCGGCTGGGGGATGGTAGTTGAGTTGGTCGGCTGTGTGGGCTGCTTGGGTGTTGTTATGGATGGAGCTGATGTGATGGCGTTTAGCCGAGCTTGGAGAGCAGCTTTTTTGCGTGCGTCCTTGACGGCTGCAATGCGGGCTTGAGCAGCAGCGATGTCTGCAGGGCTCTTGCTGGCTTCGGCTTGGGCCACAGCAGCTTCGGCAGCGGCCAGTGTGCCGTCCTCTAGCTGTTGGGTAGTGGTGTATACCATGCCACCATAGGCAGCAGCCGCGAGCTTGCTCCCATCGGCCGAGCTAGCAAGGGCAGACCAGTTGGGTGTGCCAGCCGATGTCTGGGCGGTCCACGTCGCACCGCCGTCGGTCGATACATAGATGTAGCCACCACCGCCGGCTGTTGCAGCGAGGGTGCTGCCATCGGCCGAGATGGTTGCAGCTGTCCAGTTGTGTCGGCCATCGACACTGCGCTCCGTCCACGTCGCACCACCGTCGGTCGAAGTATAGATATAGCCACCAGCGGCTGTTGCCACCAGCTTTGTACCATCGGGTGAGCTGGCAATCGATGTCCAGGTGCGGCTGCCAGCTTGGGTGCGCTCTGTCCACGTCGCACCACCGTTCGAAGAGGTGTAGATGGCACCGTCTTCGACGACTGCAGCTAGTTTGTTGCCATCGGCCGAGCTTGTGACGGCGCGCCATTTGCGGCTGCCCGACTTTGGCTGCTCCGTCCACGTTGCACCACCATCGCGCGAGGTATAGATAGTGTGATCCTTGGCAACTGCTACAAGCTTGCTCCCATCAGCCGAGCTCGCGATCGACATCCAGTTGATCGTCCCGCTCATCGCATGCTTGTGCCATGTTGCACCACCGTCTTGCGATGTCATGATGTAGCCACCCCAATCGTAGAGTGCTGCGAGCTTGCTCCCATCAGCTGAGCTTGCGATGCTTACCCAGTTGCGCACCTCCGACTTTGGCTGCTCCGTCCATGTTGCACCGCCGTCTTGCGAGGTGTGGATTGTGCCACCCCAGGCAGCGGCAGCAAGCTTACTGCCATCGGCTGAGCTAGTGAGGGCAGACCATTTGCGGTCACCGGCGGCAGTCTGCTTGGTCCATTTTGTACCGGTTGCTGGCACTGGCGTCTCGGGTGGCTGCGTGCCTGTACCCTTTTGGAAGACGCGCACATAGTCGATCAGCATCGTCTGTGTAGGGAATGGCTCAGATGGGTCAATAGGGCTGAGATTTTTGCTAATCTCGACATAGTCGTTGAGGATGAATTGCCAGCCACGGTGGAATGCACCATTGATATTCTCTTGGCTGGCGACCTTCGTCAGTGGTTCGGCATCCTTTCTAGGGAAGATGTTGCCATCGTCGGTAGGGCTCACATGGTAGCGATATACCTTGATGGGCTCGTCGTCTACAAAGTACTTGACCGTCGTACCATCATATTCAACCGCCCAGGTGTGCCACTCGTATGCAAACGAGCCTGGCCGCGCACCAGCATAGTGCTCACCGCTGTGCGATAGAGAACGCGTTCGCCAGCCAGTCTTCCATTTGGCATCGACACCGTGGTGGTAGCACGACATGTGTGTGGTGGACCACGCGTAATTTGGTGTGGATGAGTACCACTCGATGATGTCTAGCTCGCCGTATGGGTCGTTGGCCTTGGGGTTGTCGTTGCAGTTTTGCAGGGTATTGCCACTTACCATCCACAGCGACGGCCGCGTACCGCGCTTGCCATTCCAATTAAACTTCGCCCGAATCTCGGCCCGGAATGGCTTAGTGCCATCGACAACCTTGGCCTTGTTCTTGACCCGCCCACTGAGGTAGCGAGTCGTGGTGCCGCTCGGGCATGGCTGCTCGCTCATGTTGGCGCTGGTGAGTGGCTCGCTGAGGTTGCTCACGCAGTGGCGCTGCGTAGTGATCTCGAGATGGCTGTTGGCGACCTTGAGATTGTTTGGGCTGTAGGCGAGGTGCGTATTGCGCAGATTATCAGTATTTTGCTTGAGTATATCCCACTCGCCAGACACGGCCGAGCCAGTAAACTCGTCGTGCCACACCATACCCCACTGGTCGGCATGCGTCGTGCTGTGATAGAGAAGTGCAAGCAGCGCAGCACCACTCAGCACCACAAGCACTATAATTGCTTTTTTTACCACCGTATTGTCCCCCTGTTTTTGTCTAAAAACGTTATGGCTATGATTATAACGCTTATGGTTAGTTTTTTGCAAGGGGTTAGGCCCATAATCTTGCGAGACTCGCTGCATAATGCATATTTTTGCCAGGGTGAGAGAGCACTGTATATTCTCGCAGTGTGGGTAGTTATCCACGCGATTTCCACAGCACGATGTGGTTTTTACACCGCTACAGAGATGGGGTAATAAGGGGCGGTCTTTTGGGCTATTGCAGCAGAGGGTAGTGGGGTATACTAGAGGCACAACAACCTAACACAAAGGAGGGTGTATGACGAAGTTAATTAACTATTCGCTGGCAGGCGTGGCAGTAGCCGCAGCCATGGTGTGCCTGAGTGGTGCACCAGCCCATGCGACCGACCAAGAGCTGAGTGCAGCGCGTGCAGCGTGCAGCACAGTGGTAGGCCAAGTCAAGGCGGCCAATGCATATGCCTACTGGAAGATGCCCGAGGGCTACCCAGAGGACCACAGCGCCGATGCAACCAACAGCTTTCGCCAGCAGTATGGCTGGGTGGTGGCCGGCACAGAGGTGTACGACTGGGCATCCAACGAAGCATTTGCCAACAGTGGGCGCTTCGTCTGGGGAAGCAAAACAGTCAACTTTGCGCCAGGGAACTTCTGCTTGAGCAGCGGCAAGACGACGGGTGGCCGCGAGCTCATCCTCACCTTCCAAAAGGACGGTAACTTAGTGCTCTACAGCCACACTGGTACGGCTCAGTGGGCGTCTAATACCCAAGGCAAGGGTGCGCGCCTGGCCTTCCAGGGCGATCGCAATATCGTCGTGTACGACAAGAACAACAAAGCCATCTGGGCATCGAGCTGGCAGTGGAGCACGCCACGCCGCGGTGCTAAGATTGCTCAGCCTGGCCAACGCTGGTGGCACGGCTATGCCAAGGCGCAGCAAACACCAGAGTGGTTCCACGCAACACGCCGTGCCACAAACAAGCCACAAGACACTGGTGTGCTTACCCTGCGGGCGACCGATCGCACCATCGAGGGCATCCCCGAGACCAACTGGGCCTCGCCACAGTACCCACATAGTGCAACCTATGGCTCATTCACAGTTACCAACGAAGCACAAGGCGATGGCATACGAAACCACATCAACATCGTTGGGACGTTTGATAACTAAGCCGCGCCTGTCGTAAGTGAGCATCTCACTTAGCTGGCTTACCCCCGCATCAGATGATGGTGCGGGGGCTTTGGTGGGTGGATAGATTTGTGTCAAAGGGAAGAAGTGAGGGTGTGGTATTCTTGCGTGTAGAAAAACAGAGGCATCTCAGATAGTTGTCAATTGTGCATCATTTGTGTCTTTTTTGTTTTATATGCATCGGCTATAATCAGGCATATATATTAGCCTAACTCTTCTCTACAAAGGAGTAATGATAATGAAAAAGTTAGCAATCTACCCGCTGGCTGGCGCGGCAGTGGCGGCTGCATTGGTGTGCTTTGGTGGTGCACAAGCTGGTGCGACCCAGCGCGAGATCAGTGACGCCCGCAATACATGTAGCGCAATGACAGGCCGAGTCAAGGGTATGGGCTCGTATGAGTACTGGAAGGTAACTGAAGACAACCGTGGCCAGGGTGCTGCGAGTGGCCCTAAGAATAAATTTTTCGACACCTACCACTGGACGCTGAGCGGTGGTGAATATTACGATGCAAAGACGAAGGCTGTGTATGAACGTACCAGTATTTTCGAATGGGGTAATAAGACCGTTAACTTTACTCCAAATCACTTCTGCTTGACGACCGGCAAAACCAGTGGCGGCCGGGAGTTTATCCTTACCTTCCAAAAGGATGGCAACTTGGTACTCTACAGCCACACTGGCGCTGCTCAGTGGTCATCCAACACCCAAGGCAAGGGTGCACGCCTGGCCTTCCAGAGTGACCGCAATATCGTCGTATACGATAAGAATAATAAGGCTGTGTGGGCATCCAGCTGGTATTGGACGTTGCCACGCCGCGGCACCAAGATCAACCAGCCTGGCCAGCACTGGTGGGACAAGCGCGCCAAGGCACAGCCAGCACCAGAGTGGTTCCAGGCCTCACGCCGTGTTACGACCAAGCCACAAGACAGAGGTGGCATGCGGATGACTGTGGCTGATCGCACCATGAATGATATCGACGAAGTGGATTGGGCACCCGGCTACAACCCAAACAAGCCGCGCTACATTTCGGCAACCTATGGTTGGATGTTTGTCAGTAACTGGGTAAATAACCCTGATGGCACTTCAACCGGCCATATGAATATTGTTGCGACGTTTGATAACTAAACCACGCCCCGCAGTATACAAGCAACCCCACGCCGTTTGGATGCGTGGGGTTGCATTTTGGGTGAATGCCTGGCTGATGGTGATATAGGTGCTAGCTATAGGAGAGTAGCTTTACATCTGTGGTTGCTTTGTATTATTATAAATAACAATACCAAACAGGGACTATACGAGATGAAAACAATCTATATCCACGAATCTGGCACGTTGGACTTGGGCTGCCATAAGCCGTACTTCGTCATGGCAGCGCTGATGATCGACGATGAGAAAGCGCTCAAGCGGATGAAGAATTTGATCCGGCGAGTAAACGGCCACGTTTTGCGACGATACAAACCGGGGTCATTTCTTGTTGATTGGTACGTCAAAGAACATATTGAGCAGTATATTACGAAAAGCCTACCAGCTCGGGATGATCACTCTATTACTTATGTTGTGATGAAGCGCGACAAAAAAGAGACGCGAATGCGCAATAAAGCAGCACGTATCCATATGCGGCAGGTGCTGCTGCGTCGGTTGCTGCTCGATACGCTGGTGCGGTGTCATGAGGATGTGCGTATCGTTGTGAGCAACAAGACGATCAAGGCGGCAACGGCGCGTCAGATGCAGCACTACATGCAGCAGCAGGCGCGTGAACACGGATACCAGCATACGCTTGTGATTGACGCGATTGAGCCGCAAACTAACTATGGATTGAGTATGGCGCACTTTATTACCCGCCTTGTTTTTGTGACGTATATGCGGCCAGTGTATCTTGGTCGGGTGTTGCACAATCTCCCATTGGCGCGGCTTCGCATTGCAAAAGGTGAATTCATTCACGAGAGCCATACTGACTGGTTGATTGATCAGCTTGCTTGATGATATACTAAGTGGGCACCACGTGTGGTGTCTGTGGAGTCAGTCTTATGTTTTGCTCGTGCGTAGTAAGTGACGTGCATCACGTGGTGTATCGTCACCGAGACATAAGCATCCATGGCGCGTTTGCAGAACGCGCCATTTTTTGATGTCATGTTCCTATAGACAATTATATTGTGATATAATCTATCTCCATGACAGAGAAGTTCCAAGTATTGGCATACTCATTACTCGAAGAGCTTAATACACCACTTATATCCAAGACTGGCAGAGCAAGGTCGACACGACAGGCATCGATCGGAGTGGCCGCCTAATATAACGAGGAGCACTCTTACTGATACACCTCAGGCTTCAGCACACCAATGTACGGCAGGTTGCGGTAGTGCTGGCGGTAGTCGAGGCCGTAGCCCACCACGAATTCATTGGGGGTGGGGATGCCAATGTAATCTGCCTGCACATCCACTGTGCGGCGCTCGGGTTTATCTAGCAGGGTGCAGAGCTTAGTACTGGCGGTGTGGCGCCCGGCAAAGAGTTCAAAAAGCGCCTGGGCAGTGTGGCCCGTATCCACGATGTCTTCTACCAGTAGCACATGCCGGCCAGCCACGTCTGTATCGAGGTCTTTGAGGATGCGCACATTGCCGGTGGAGGTCAGCTCATCGCCATAGCTCGAAACATCCATAAAGTCGATTTCCAGCATGCAATCCATCGCCCGCACCAGGTCGATCATAAAGGGCGCTGCCCCGCGCAGAATCCCCACCACCAGCGGGTTTTTACTAGCATATTCCTGGCTCAGCTGCTCGCCCAGGCGCGCCACAGCACGCGCAATGTCATCTTTGGTAAAGAGGATTGTTTCGATATCATTATGCATAAGGATTATTGTAGCAGATATGGGGTG
>CAURVP010000004.1:0-51721 GCA_963528475.1 uncultured Candidatus Saccharibacteria bacterium
CCACACGACCACAGTCTCTCGTGGCATTTTTGGCTTGCAAAGTGCAAGTTTGGGTGCGGTTTCGTATTTATTTTTTGGGGCAGATCCAGTATAGTAGAGAGAGTTTATGGCGGGTCGCAATTCGATAGATGGTTTTCGGTCGCAAGATGGCGGGGCGGTGGATAGACGTCCTCGCTCGCTTCGTCGTGCCGATGGCTCGATGCCGCGGATGGGTCGCTCGATGACGGGCACGGCTGGCTCTAGTCGCAGCTTGGCTACAGCAGAGCAGCCAAGGAATTATACACCGCGCCGCAGTGCATCTATCAGTACCGATAACCCCAGCAGTAGCCTAACTGACTTCGATATTAATCCAAGTGACAATATATTTGCTGACCTAGAGCAGGGCAGCGGCAAGCGTAGCCGCAAAGGCCGCAAAAAGCCGCAATCGACGCGACGCAAATGGATCAAGCGCATTATTATTGCCCTCGTCATCATTGGTGTGGGCTTCGGCGGTATGCTGCTATGGCGGGCCTTTATGGCGAGCTCACATATCTTTAAGGGTGATATCTTTGGCTTGATTCAACAAAAGGAGCTCAAGGCAGATAGCAATGGCCGGAGCAACATTCTATTGCTTGGTACGTCGGAGGATGACCCAGGCCACGAGGGGTCGTACCTGACTGATTCCATTATGATCTTGAGTATTAGCCAGAGCAAGAAGGACGCCTATATGATTAGCATCCCGCGCGACCTCTACGTCAAGTATCACCGGTCGTGTAACTCTGGCAATGCAGGTAAGATTAATGAGTACTTCAACTGCGTTAATAGCGACTGGTCGAGCACTGAGGCGGAGGATGAGCGCCAAGCAGCTTCGCGTAAGTTCTTTGGCAATATCGTGGGGCTGGACTTGCAATACAGCGTGCACGTAAACTACACCGTGCTGCGCGACCTGGTCTCGGCATTGGGTGGCATCAAAGTGACGATTGAGAGCCGTGATCCTCGTGGCCAGATGGATGGCAACTTCGACTGGAAGTGTAAGGGTGGTAATGCACGTGCGAGCCATGCCACGATGGTCAAGAATTGCCCGCCGAATGGCCACTTTATCGACTATCCCAATGGGCCAGTTGATCTCGACGCTGAGCATGCGCTCTACCTAGCGCAGGCACGCGGTGCCTCAGGTATATCGTACGGCTTCGAGCAGTCTAACTTCGATCGTGAGAAGAATCAACAGAAGGTGCTCGTAGCTATCAAAGAAAAGGCGACAAGTGCTGGCACCCTGACGAACTTTGGTGCGGTGACGGGGATCATTGATGCACTAGGCAAGAACCTCCGTACCAACTTTGAGACAAGTGAGATCCGTACACTTATGTCGCTGGGGCAAAATATCAAGAGTGATGCTATCAAGAGCGTGAGCTTGCTCGGTACACCTGTTGGCGACCTAGTGGTAGCACAGACAGTCAACGGCATTAGCTCGGTTATACCCGCAGCGGGCACATACGACTACAGCCAGATTCAAGCGTACATCAACAAGACACTCAATGCCACAGAGGTATCTAAAGAGTCGGCTCATGTCGTCGTCCTCAATGCATCAGGTGCATCAGGGGTAGCCAAGCGCGAGGCAGACAAGCTAGAGAAGCTTGGCATGGTTATTGACAGCATTGATAATGCTCCAAGCAGCGGCAGCGCAGGGAGTAACAAGATCTACCAAGTAGCTGGGAGAGCTAGTGCGCCGAACACGAAGGCCAAGCTAGAGTCGATCTACCATGCTCAGGCTACTACTGGCACACCACCAGTGACTACTGGCAGCCACACGCAGTTCGTTGTCGTGGTTGGTCAGTCCACGACGGGTACTTCGTCGGCTATTAGCGATTAGTGAGTGCGCAATGGCAGTGTTTGCACGGTTTTACATTACTCAGCCCTAGTTTTACCGACGACGAACTGTGCGGCTAAGCTACGAGATACGAAAATACCTACCGTCTTATCGCCCATGCCAAAACTGTTGCGTCTTTGTCCACTCAGGATCCTGGGTGGAGAGCTTTGCATTGCTGAGTTCGTCATAGCAGCGCATGATGCTGGTACGAAAGAGTGATTCCTGGACCTGGATTGATGAGTTCTTTATGATGCGATGTGGCAACCCGCGGCCAGCAAAGCATTGAGCAGCTGCATCGAATAGCTTACGGTCGGTCACTTGCCGTACATTCAGTACCTCTTTGTACGAACCTGATGGGAAGTGCAGTGGTATCTCGCTGCTAATGTAGCCAGTCAAAGCAAAGGCAGTCACCGGTACAGTAATAACAAGGAGAGGTGCGAGGATGGCGGCGGCCACCCAGTGTTGCTTAGTGTTGCGAAAATGGAGTTTGCTTGCCATATATAGTAAGTATAGAGCGTATAGTATGGTTGAGTCAAACAAAGCCAATACTGCCTGAATTTCATAATTCTTCTCTCAGTATTTGTTTCACCTTCCTTCTGATAAATTGCAACAAGAGCTAGCGCTCCTCGGTATCAACTCTCTTACACTTATATAAAAAGGCACATTTATTACAATCAATTTCACGTTCTACCAGAGGAAATGCGAGAGAAGCGGCGTGCGATCTTATGGTGAGACTCTGTAAACTTAGGTGTAGCCAGACAAACTGCGTAATTAGCACAGCCAGTACAGTAGAAAGTAGAATGTTCTCACCCTAGGCTCTTATTTTTTCGCCCAAAATGGTATAATAAAAGGCAATGGATTTTTTGCATGGTACACATCGTCAGTCTCGAGTCAGTGAGGTCGTTTATGTGGCGCTCAACCTTGGCCTCGCGACGCTGCTGTTTTTGATTGTCCTAGAGGTGCAGTCGCCTTGGCTCGCGTTGGCACTGGTGATTGCGAGTAAGTGGCGCGCGCTCGCAGTGCGGCCACGCTTTTGGCTTGCCAATATTGTGGCAAATATGATCGACCTCACGGTGGGTATTAGCGTCGTGATGCTGATGTATGCTGCTAGTGGAGTGATCTGGCTACAGGTTGTCTTGGCAGTGCTGCATGCGTTGTGGCTCGTAGTGCTCAAGCCACGATCGGATCGCCGCTCGGTGGCTATCCAGGCGGGTGTTGGTGTCTTTGTTGGAGCGACGGCCCTTGCTATGAGCTCCTATCGGTGGGATGCCGCTCTAGTTGTGCTACCGCTGTGGGTGCTGGGGTACTGTGCTGCGCGGCATATTCTCGGTAGCTATGAGGAACCACTCACGCGTACCTACGCGCTGATTACCGCGACGATCTTTGCGGAGCTTGGCTGGGTGAGCTATCACTGGATGTTTGCCTATACTATCTCTGGTCTGGGGGCGATCAAGCTTGCGCAGCTGCCGCTCTTTTTGGTGCTCTTTGGCTTTGTGTGTGAGCGTGCCTATAATAGCTACTATCAGCATGGTGTAGTGCGCGGGGCAGATATTGTCTTGCCATCGACACTGGCGGTTGGGCTTGTGCTGACGCTTTTGCTGTTGTTTAACAGCCTAAGCGCCACTGGCCTTGCGTAGCCGAGGCAAGTGAGGAAAAGGGTAAGGGGAAAAGAGGTTATGAATCAACAACCGCAGATGACAGCGCAAGACCAGCGGGCGGCGCGTGCCATGCGTCAATCAAAAATTATGTCTATTATTGCAGCGGGTGCGCTTGCCCTCGTTTTCGTTGTGGCGATGGCGATGTGGGTTTATTTGCGAACGGTTGATCGCAATGCGACCGTCACTGAGCGCGATCAGGTTAGCACCGATGGTAACCTCGCTCCCACCGCCGATGAATCTGCAGTAGCTAATGTAGCCGACAAAGCATCAAAGAGCGTCGTGTCTATCATCACTAATATCGAAGAATCATCATCGCTCCGCACGACCACTCGCCAATCAGCTGCAGCGGGCACTGGCATTATTGTCAGCAAAGACGGTTACATCGTCACAAACAAACATGTTGTGTCTAAGGCGAGCTCTATCCGTGTTATTGCTTCGGACGGCACGCGGTATGATGACGTCCGGGTGGTGGGTGAGGATCCGCTCAATGATATTGCCTATCTCAAGCTTGAGGTAGGCAATACGGTGCTCACGTCACTGTCGCTCGGTGACTCAGCAACGGTGCGAGTGGGGCAGTCAGTTGTGGCAATCGGCAACGCACTGGGCCGCTACCAAAACACCGTCACCAGCGGTATCATCTCTGGCAAAGGGCGGCCCGTGACGGCGTCTACCTCAGGCAATAGCACCCAGCGAACGGAGAGCCTGACTGATCTCATCCAAACCGATGCTGCCGTGAATTCTGGCAATTCTGGTGGGCCATTGCTCAACCGCTCGGGGCAGGTGATTGGCATCAATGTAGCAGTGGCAACAAACGCTCAGGGCATTAGCTTTGCTATTCCTGTCAATGCGATGAAGGGGACGCTCAAGTCGGTCCTGGCGGGTAAGGGAGTGCGTCGGGCCTACCTTGGGGCGCGCTATGTGATGCTCACGCCAGATATTGCTAAGCAGGTTGGTACTTCGGCGAAGGAAGGCGCGTATGTGATGACAAGTGGCGACAAAAGCGCGATTGTAGCAGGCAGTCCAGCTGATAAAGCTGGCCTCCGCGAGAAGGATGTGATTACCAAGATCAATAGCCTCGTTGTGGGCAAGCAAGGCGATGTCTCGAGCTTAATTGGCGAATACCAGCCTGGCGATGTCGTAGCCCTCACCATCCTCCGTGATGGTAAAGAGCGCGTCGTACGCGTGACCCTGAGCGAGTATCAGAGTGGAGAGAGTGGGGAGTAGAGCAGAAGGGCTATAGCAGACGCAGTACACGCTTATTATCCTCGCTACGTCGTATTTCGCTAGTCAGCAGATTAACATCAAACGTGCCGTACTCCATCTCCGACTGAGGTTTGCAGTTGACCCAGTCATCAGTGATACCTTCAACAGTAATGCCGTCAAGAGCAATTCGTCCTGTTTTCCAGCGCACGCCAGTAGAGTCGAGCGCAAGCATACCTATGTGAGTAACAAATAGAATAATATCCTGATCAACGATTGGCTTTATGGAGACAATACCATCATACAGTTCATCTATTTTTGCGAACGACTGAGGATATCGTACATCACAAACATAGAGATCTCCTTGCTCAACGATGCATAACTGCCATGGGTTGGGAGCTGTAATTATGTCAGTAACAAGACCAGGCGATGCATCACTAGAATGTATACCAAGCGTATAGCTTAGTGTCTCGTCGACCGTGATTCGGTATGGCGTCATATAGTCTAAGCCTGTTGGTCCAATCTCATAATCAACACCAGATGAAGGAAGGTCGATTGGTTCGATAGTATAGATGACAGGGAATATGGTATTGAGAGTCATTTTTATCCTTTCTAATGATTCTTTATATTCTTAGAATTGCGTATAAGCATGCTTTATTAATTTATTGTAGCACCTTTGCAGTACGCAAATCTGCTGAATTTTCCACAACAATTTATGGTATAACCTCTGTTCTATAAATGTATGATCGCCATATGTTGCAAGATATGCTTGGAGCTCGGCAAAATGTATGCTATAGTCGAACATAGGTGGGACAAACAATATGAGAACATAACACACAGGGGGCATTGTGGAAACAATCAACTTTTACCAACTAACACGATATTATGCACGAAAGTGGCCGATGATGATTGTTGCCATTCTCGTTGGTATTGGGCTGGGTGCAGCCTATGTACTGTCTGTCCAGCAGCCGCAGTACAAAAGCTCGGCAACGTTGCTCCTAACAGGGGTAGAGCAGGGTCAAAACACCATTACGCTTACCAACTATACGACGCTCTTTACCTCACGGCGGGTGCTCGACCCAGTGATTGACCGCGCCCAATACAAGGGGAGCTACGAGACGCTGCTGGCCAACACAACTGCCAAGCACGTAAAGAACACCGATATCATCACTGTCTCGATGAATGCTGGCGAGCCCAAGATGAGCGAAACCTTGCTCAAACAGGCAATTACCGAGTTTGAAAAGCAGACGAAAGCATTGTATGGCAAAACCAAAGTTAGCATCAAAACAGTCGACGCTGTCAATACGCCAAGCGCACCAGCAAGCATAGGGCTTGGGCAGGCGATGGCACTTGGCGGCGGCGGTGCACTGCTGCTTGCCATTGTAGGGCTGTTCTTTGCCTATGACTATGCGCAGTCGCAGCGCGTGGCCGAAGCAGCTGCCGCAGCTACATCCACAGCGACCAAGACTAAGCGCTAGCACTACCTACACAGAACTTATTTTGCTGAAGCATACAGCCGCACGGGTACGCGGCACGATAACAACACAGGGTAACAAGGGGGTATACCATGTATCGGGAATACGGAAAACGCATCGAAGATGTGAGCATTGCGCTGGCTGCGCTGGTGATTCTAGGGCTGCCAATGCTGCTGGTTGCAGCGGCGATCCGCCTCACATCGAAAGGGCCAGCCTTGTTCCGCCAGAAGCGTTTCGGCAAAGATAAGAAGCTATTTACAGTTTATAAATTTCGGACTATGTCTACAAAAGCACCAAAGAATATGCCAACCAATAGTTTTACCAACGCGGATAGCTACATCACACCACTCGGTGGGGTGCTGCGCAAGCTATCCATCGACGAACTACCACAGCTACTCAACGTCATCAAAGGTGAGATGAGTATTGTTGGGCCGCGGCCTGTCATCAAGACAGAGAAAAAGCTTATTAGTCTGCGCCAAAAATACCATGCTAATTCCGTCAAGCCCGGCATCACTGGCTGGGCGCAGGTAAATGGCCGCGACGACCTAGACGACCAGCGCAAAGCCGAGATGGACGGTGAGTATGTGCAGCGGCTGAGTTTTCTGACCGACGTCAAGATCATGATAAAAACCATTGGAGCGGTATTGATGATGAGTGGCCACACAGAGGGAAGCGAGCGGGCAGTAACAGGAGTCGATAATGCCCTCGAATAAAAAAAAGGTCCTCTTCACCTCACACACGGCTAACTTCCAGAAGTTCAACCGGCCCTTCATGCGGATGCTGCGCGAACAGGGGTATGAGGTGCATTATGCCTCAATGGGTGAGGAGCAGATTAAGGATTGTGACAAGCAGTTTGTCGTACCATTTACGCGTAGCCCCTTCACACTGAGTAATGTCCGGGCCTATCGCCAGCTCAAGGAGATTATCGACCACGAGCAGTACGACCTCATCCACACTCATACACCAGTAGGGGGTGTCGTGACGCGTCTTGCGGCTCGGCAGGCTCGGCAGCGCGGCACACGGGTGATCTACACTGCTCATGGCTTTCACTTCTTCATGGGTGCGCCACTGCTCAACTGGCTGGTATACTATCCCATCGAGCGCCTGATGGCACACTACACCGACGTCCTCATCACGATCAATGCCGAGGACTACGCTCGAGCTAACCGCCACTTTGCTACCAGTGTAGTGTATGTGCCGGGGGTGGGGGTGGATCTAACAGTGTATAAATCTCTTACCAAGCGAGAGAAGCAACATCTGCGCCAAGAATACGGGTTTCACAAGAATGATTTTATTCTTATCTATGCTGCCGAACTGAATAAGAATAAGAATCAAGGTTTTCTGATCCGGATGATGACGCATTTGCTCAAGACTGTACCAACGGCGAAGCTTGTCCTCTGTGGGGTTGGTGGCAAAGAGCAGCAGTATAAGGCACTTGCCCAGCAGCTTGGTGTTGCTGACCACGTAAAGTTCATGGGGTATCGCCGTGATATGCCGCAGCTGCTAGGGATATCTGATGTGTCTGTGTCGGCAAGTGGGCGTGAGGGGTTGCCTGTTAATGTGCTAGAGGCGGCGAGTGTGGGGTTGCCGGTGGTTGCTTTGCCGTGCCGTGGTATTCAGGATATTGCTCAGCAGACACCACTTGTGCAGATGATGCCCGATAGAGATACGAAGCGTATGGCAGATGTACTGGCGTCGATTGCAACAAGCGAGGCAGACACGTCTGTACAAAAGGTAGATTTGTCTCGTTACGAAACGCATTCGATTAAAAAAATGATGGAGCGCATATATGAATGATATTGCAAGCTACCTATTCTATATCGGTGTCTTTGCAGGAGCGGCGTTATTCTTGCGAGCTGGCTACCGATATAAGAGTATGGTGCTCAAGATAGTTGCTGCGATCATTCCAATTATTGTCGCGGCACTGCGTGATAATGTTGGGACTGATTATGCAACGTATGTTAAGGTATTCGAAGACTTTCGGACGCTGTCGATCGGTGATTTCTTTAGTAATCGGTCTAATGGTACCGAAGTTGGGTTCTATCTCATCAACAAACTCTCGCAGTGGCTGACGGATGGGCCAGGGCTTATGTTTGCCATTATGTCGATAATTTGTATCGTCTTTTTCTTCTGTGCGATGCGCCGCTGGCATGTTCGCTACCCAGCACTGGTGTATTTCCTCTATTTGATGCTCGTATTTCCAAACTCACTCAATATCGTTCGGCAATCTGCTGCTGCAATGATAGCACTGTACGCCTTTTCGTTTATTCTTGAGAAAAAGCCAGCCAAGTACGTCTTTGCAATCTTATGCGCGAGTTCTTTGCATACATCGGCGCTATTCTTGTTGCCGCTATATCTCGTACGGTTCTTGGTGCAGGCAAAGCGGGGCACGCACATCCGATTTGCTATCAAGACAGTACTTATTGCACTTATCATTGGCGGGGTGTTACCATTATTGATTGCACAGTTTTCGAGCCAGAGTATCTTCTCGCGCTATAGTATTTATGACAACATAATTGGCTCAGGGATTAACCTCCAGCTCTATGTCCACATATGCTTCGTTGTGATATTTACTATGATATTGCGCTATCGATATGATGATATACACTATCGCTTTTTCTATGTTCTGGAAGTGCTAAATGTCATTTTGTTAGTCAATCTTGACCCAAGCCAGATCACAAAACGACTCGCTGTGTACTTTTCTATCGCACCAGTGATGCTGCTTGACAAGCTGCCGTCTCTCCCTCAGTCGCCAAGCGGTAGGCGGGTGATGATGGTAGGGGTTGTCTGCTACGGTCTTGTTATTTTCTACATATCATACGTTGTGTTGATGCAGGCCGATATCATACCGTATAAATCAATGCTGTTTGGAGGTAGCTCGTGATGAAATTGGGGTTTGCCATCATTGCACATAATAACTTTGGCCAAGTATCGCAACTGATTGACCAGCTGCTGGTGTACAAAAAAAGCCACGTATATATCTTTATCGATGCGAAGAGTGATGCCGCTGAGTTTGTTGCTCAGATGGCAAAGCACCCACGGGTTATGTGTATAGCCGATACATTTTCACTCAATTGGGGTGATGCAAGCTTAAACAATGCTACCGAGGTGCTGCTCCAGGCTGCCATCAATGATGATAATGACTATATCTCGCTACTCAGTGGCGCAGACTTGTGTGTTCGGCCAGTGGCAGAGCTAGCGGCATTCTTGCGTGATGACGATAGGGGGCTGTATTGCTCGATTCGCAAAATGCCAGTTGCTGGCATTGGGCATGGTATGGGTGGTCTGGAGCGACTTGTGCTGCGCTATCCATCATGGATGCGGCGCAAGGGTACTCGACAAGAGGCAATGCCGTATATTCGTGCGCTCTACCAAATCGTTGGCTCGCGGTTACCGCGACGTATGATGAAGCAGATCCCACATATTGATTTTTATTTTGGTTCGCAGTGGTTTACGGTAAGTAAAGATGTGGGTCAGCGCGCACTGACATATCTTGCAGCTCATCCAGAATTTCGAGAGGTGTTTCGAACGAGTTTGGCCTCTGATGAGATCTATTTTCAGACGATCTTTATGCAGCCAGAAGTAAGGGTGCACGAGGCGTATTGTGTTTCTGATAATCTACGGTATATCGATTGGACAAGCACCAATACGCAGGAGGCGGGGTCGCCACGATTACTCACTGAGGAGGATATACCGGCCATCGAGCAATCACGGATGTTTTTTGCGCGTAAGTTCAATGCTGCAGTTGATGCCACAGTGGTTGATTATTTCGTCAATAAAACAACTAAAAGGAGCTAACCTATGACGCGACCAGTCGTCTCAATCATCGTGCCTGTGTACAATGCTGCTGCTTATGTGGCCGAGTGCTTGCGGTCGTTGATAGCGCAGACCTATCCAGCGCTTGAGATCATTGTCGTCGATGATGGATCGACTGACGATTCGTATGCGATGTGCCAATCGTTGTGTAGTGCATCTAGCCGTATTCGGCTATATCATCAAGCAAATGCTGGTGTGTCCGCTGCCCGCAATGCAGGTATTGCCAAGAGCACAGGCGATTATATTATGTTCGTTGATGCTGATGATGCCCTGCGCGATGCGACGACTGTCGAGACATTACTGCAGGCATACACCAGCCAGCATGATGTGCTTATATACAAAAAATACCATGTGCACCACACCGATACACGCAAGACGGTAGCTTGCCCAGTGCACAAAATTGCTTGGCGGCTTGTTATGTGTGAAACACTCAATGCACCATGGAACAAAGTATATAGAGCAGAGATCATCAAGCAGTATAGCGTTGATTTCCCGGTGGGGGTGAAGATTGGTGAAGATCTGATGTTTAATATTGCGTACTTTCGGCATGTGCAGATGGTGGCGATGATTGACTACGGAGGGTATGTGTATCGTGAAGATAATATCCACTCTGCAACCAAAAATCTATCAGCAACAGTTGGGCGCGATCTTGCTCGAGCGCGCAAGAAGCTGCTATGCTGGGCAATGCAGCAACGCTCTCTATCACTTGGCATCGCTTATGGCTATATTGCACTCAAAAATACACGAGTTACTATTTTACAGTGGTGGAGAAGGACAAAACATAAGGGAGGCAGCGCATGAAAACGGTTAGCTTACGCTATTATGATGCAGTAAATTTGGGTGATGATTTGTTTGTGAAGATTATCCTAGAGCGGTATCGCAACCCGTTCATTATCAGCAGTCGGTCGCGATACATTGTGCAGCACTATGATAATGCTCGGGTGTCTGTGGTGAGTGATTTGCTCAATAGAGCGATGCGCTATGTGCGGCGTGGGCGAGCTGTTGTGGCACCAGCGCGGTTTTTTACTGGTGATCTTTTGCTGTATATCGGCGGATCGTTATTCATCGAGCAGGGAAATCCAACACTCTGGAGCCAAGAGCAGCAGCTCTATCGTCGACTCTCGCACCCATACTATATCCTTGGCTCTAATATTGGCCCATATCGGTCGCCAGAGTTTCTCGAGATGGTGCGATCGATCTTTCGCGGGGCTGCCGATGTATGTGTACGCGATAGCTATTCGTACGATTTGGCCAAAGATATTCCACAGGTACGCCGTGCAACGGACATCGTCTTGACGCTTGATGTTGCGCCGTACCCGACGAGCGATAATGGATCCTATGTGATATCGGTCATCGATGCAACGCAGAAGTTTGATGCTACGGTGGCTGCGAAATACGACACGATGATCGCCGCTCTTGCAACCAAGCTGCTAGCTAACGACAACACCGCCATTGTTACGCTCATGTCCTTTTGCAAAAAAGAAGGGGACGAAGCAGCGTGCGAGCGCATTCTCGCGCAGCTGCCAACTACATTGCAGCAGCGGGTGAGTATCCATCGCTACCGTGGTGATATAGACGGTGCACTGCAGACGCTCGCTCAAGCACGTGCTATCATTGGGTCACGCTTCCATGCTAATATAGTGGGCATGGTCTTTGGTAAAAAGATTCTCCCGATTGCGTATAGCGACAAGACGATCAATATATTGGCCGACATGCAGTATACAGGACCAGTGGTTGATATTCGTACAATTGATGATTTCGACCCTGCCACTATTAATTTCGACGCAATTGCCGTGCAAGATATATCACACCTCAAGCCGCTTGCTGAGGAGCAATTCCAGGTGCTCGATACTGTGCTCGAGAGGAGGGTCTAGCTGTATTTATGTCAAAAACTACTGCCCTCGTCAAAAACACGATCATTATCGCACTCGGTAAGATCTCAACCCAATTTTTGAACTTTTTGCTTCTCCCGCTCTATACGGCATATCTTGCGGCGGCGGAGTTTGGAGTTGTTGATCTCGTTACAGTAGTAGTGTCGCTTGTTGCACCAGTGGTGATGCTATCGCTCGAGATGGCGGTGTTTCGTTTTTTGATTGATGGGCGTGGGCATCATAAGCAGCAAGCGCGCGTGATCACTAATGCGCTGCAGCTGATGGGGAGTAGTATGCTACTGGCTGGTGTGCTCTTTGTGCTAGTGATGCAATGGGTGGCAGTGCCGTATGGCTGGCTTGCGCTTGGTGCGGTGGTGGCAGCGGTAGCCTCAAACTTTTGCCTGCAAGTCGCGCGTGGGTTTGGCAACAATACCCAATATGCTATTGGGAGCATGGTAGCGGGTGCGACGATTGTTGTGCTCAATATCGTTTTCATTGCAGTGCTCAAGATGGGTGCAACGGGTATGCTGCTGGCTACGGTGATTGGCAATGGTGTGAGTACTCTCTATCTCATTACAACTCTCAAGATACCGCAGTATATCGACCTCTCTTTGTGCGATGGAGACACGACGAAAGAACTCCTCCACTATGCTTTGCCGCTTATCCCAAATAACATCTCGTGGTGGGTGGTCAATGCTGCCGACCGTATGATCATCGCTGCCTTGCTGGGGGTGACGGCGAATGGCATCTATGCAGTGGCCTATAAGTTCCCGCAGGTATTTACAGCAGTGTACAATTTCTTTGGCTTGTCGTGGGCGGAGTCGGCTTCGATACATATTCGGTCAAAGGATCGCGATGCATTCTTTTCGAAAGTGACAAATATGAGTGTGCGGGTATTTGGCAGCTTTGGTGTGGTGCTGATCGTCGGCGTATCGGTTTTTTTCAATATACTCGTTGGGGTGCGCTATAGCGAAGCACGGCTTTATATCCCACTTCTTTTGATCGGGTCATTCTTTAGTGCAATTGTTGGTGTCTACAGCGCGATCTATATCGCCAAGAAACGAACCAAGCAGGTCCTCTATACGTCACTGGTTGCAGCTGGTATTAGCATTGGGCTATCTGTAGTACTTATACCCATCATTGGGCTCTATGGGCCAGCGGTGGCGATGATCGCTGCGTATCTTGGCATGGCTATCTTTCGTCATCTCGATATCAAAAAATCGATTAATATCACGTACGATCGCATGGCAGTTGGCAGTGTTGCGCTGCTATATGCACTTGCAATTGGCCTCTATTATATTAATTCACCATATGCAACCATTGCCAATGTTGTCATCTCGGGCGCGGGCGTCATTGCTATCAATCGTCACACGCTACGCGCCTTGCAGCAGACACTCTTTCGCAAGATGAAAGGCCTCAAACAAAAGCAGGCGGATAAATTGGCTCAGGCTTGGGAGGCAGACCGTGGGGCAGAGTAGAGCGTGGTGCAGGTTATATATCCTAGCGCCGGTATTTTGGATGGCGGTTATCTTCACTCTCTCCCACCAACCCGCCGCTGTCTCTAGCGGGCAGAGTGGGGTGATTGTTGGGCATTTGCAGCAGGTTATGCCAGGGGTAAGCACGGCTCTCTTGACGTTTCTTGTACGCAAGAGCGCTCATATTATTGCTTATTTTATCCTTGGTATATTGATGTATCGCGCATTACGCATCAATATACGCCGCTGGCGAACGCGCACTGTGGCGAGCTTCGCCTTGCTGAGTTGTAGTCTCTATGCAGTGACAGACGAGATCCACCAGCTCTTTGTACCAGGCCGCAGTGGCGAATTGCGCGATGTCATGATCGATAGTATAGCGGCACTGGTGGGAGTGGGGCTGTGCGTGTGGTTGATGCGTCGATGGGCATTGCGCAAGAGCACAGTCACGAGTAATCAATGACGGCATGATAGAATATACGTACTCGTAATTATTTGTAAGAGACCCGTGTACATTTATATGTTATTTTCTGCGGCAAGTCAGGTAGTAGATGAGATGATGTCTATAGGTTACAAGCAATGAGTGGTTAGATGCATAGTTTGGATGCAATATATAAAATTAGGCAACAATCTCGAACAAAAATCTCAAAAATGAAACAAACGTTTGCTAATTGTTCGATATAGTGCTACACTGTCGTAGGGGGTACTGATAAGGTACTTCGAACACATGTTAGCACAGAGGTAGCTATGGGTTAGGCTACTGGTGCAGCGATCAGCCGTGGGCACTATCGCCAGTTGGCAACGAATTTGCCAGAGGTCTCCATCAAGGTGGATAGGCGCGATGGGTGATCATTCCTCCTCTTTTGCTCATGAGCGAGCCATTATGTTTGCGTTTCTCTCGGAGAGAAAGCGCCTTATTCTAAGCCAAGCTTAGCGTTATTTCCTTTTTCGCTAGCAAGATACCGCAGTAGATGACGCTGCGGTATTGCTATATGTACACTAATAGTCTCGTCTCTGAGAAGCTCTTTTGCGAGAGAGATAGATAATCCTACTTGCCCTGGTAGCGCCGGACAATTGATGCTACAACATACAATGCCATAGGTAGGACGAGGAGCTCACCGTCTTGCCTTAGCCAGTACAATATGCCAGCCACCACAAGATGAAGCACGACAATTCCTGCCGTCAGCCACGGCAAGAAAGCTCGTGGTATGCGCGGTGCAAACAAGAGATAGAGAATACCGCCAAAGCAGTCGAGTGCCAATGCGAGATGTAAGAGGGATGGTGCCATAGTGTTAGACTCCTTATAGTAAAGTGACGTTATAGCCTAGCATACTGTGATTGCGCGGGGCTGTCAAATGATTGATAGGTAAATACCATAGTCTCCGCTTTTTTGCTTATCCTGCTTTTCACGCCATTTTTGCAAACGGTGTATGAGAATAGGCTACTCTAGTTTATTTTTGGGCTCTGATGTGGGGTGGATAATAAAGAGTAGCTATCAGTATTCTGGAAGGGGTAATGAAAGGGGTAAAATTGGCCAAAATACTCGGTTTATCGTATATGTATACTCACCTAAGTGATGCCGCTTGTGTTTCACTATTTGGCATTATGCTGCTATAATATGTACGTAATGAATAATTCTACAAAACGTACAAAGATACTGGCTACTCTGGGGCCAGCCACCAACACACCAGAGAAAATAGAAGCGTTGATCCGGGCGGGTGCCAACGGTTTTCGCCTCAACTTTAGCCACGGCTCGTACGAAGAGCGGCTTGACCAAATTGCGTGGATTCGCAAGGCAAGCGCTACCGTTGGCCGCACTGTTGCGATTTTGCAAGACTTGCAAGGGCCAAAGATTCGCCTTGGTGCGCTGAAGGACAATCACTTCGATATTGCGGCAGGTGATGAAATCATCCTCGACCATGCGGTGGAAGAACACGATGGTAGCAACCGTCTGCCCATCCAATACAACCTTGCCGACAAGGTCAAGGTAGGCGAGCCTGTCTACCTCTTCGATGGTAAATTGCGCGGTGAGATGACCGAGCGCGTTAGCGATACTGCCATCAAGGTGCGCCTGAGTAATGATGGCTTCTTGATGAGCCGCAAGGGGCTCAACCTGCCCGACACCGACTTTGGTGGTGATATCCTCACACCCAAGGACCTGGCCGATATCGAGTTCGGGGCAGACAAAGACATTGATTTCGTAGCACTGAGCTTTATCCAGAGTGCAGAGGATATCAACAACCTACGCCAGATTTTGCTGAGCCATGGCTCTACTGCGCAGATCATTGCCAAGGTCGAGACCAAGGCGGCTATCGAGCCAGAAACACTCAAGGAGATTGTCAAGGCGGCTGATGGTGTGATGGTTGCTCGCGGTGACCTCGCGGTCGAAACGAGCCCAGAGATTGTGCCAATCGTTGAGCGCGAAGTCATCCGCCTCTGCCGCAAGTATGGCAAGCTCTCGATTGTTGCAACGCAAATGCTAGCCAGCATGGTCGATAACCCCGAGCCAACCCGGGCCGAGGTAAGTGACGTTGCAACGGCTGCTATCCTCGGAACAGACGTCGTGATGCTTTCTGACGAGACGGCCAATGGTGACTACCCAGTCGAGGCCGTTAAGATGATGGCCGACACCGTGCGCTACACTCAGTCGCGCTGGCCGATGAATGATATGCCCATCAAGGAGGGTCGCACCAACCGTCGGCTCAATGCGATTGCTCATGCTGTCGTTGATGTTGCGCACAAAGTTGATGCAACAGTGATCGTTGCCGAGACACGCTCGGGTGCGACTGCCGCACGTATTGCTGCTTGCCGCCCAGAGCTGCCAATCGTTGCTGTGGCGCCAGACGCCCGCGTAGCGCAGCAGCTTGCACTGTCGTATGCAACGCGCAGCTTCGTCCGGCCCGACAGCCAGCAGCTGGGGAGTGACCTCACGCGCGAGCTGCTCAGCCAAGGTGCCTTTGGTGATTTATCATCGGTGACTGCTGTTATTATCAGTGGTCGCCAACCTGGCGCAACTGGTGGGACAGATACACTAAGCGTCCGCACCTTCGAGCGCTAGACCCGCTAGAACACTCTATAGAAGCACCCACCTATCACTACGGTGGGTGTTTTTGTTGGTGAAAGTAGGGTAATTTGTCTATTTTGTTTTTACTTCGCATACTGTACCGTTGTATATAACACATCGAATATAAAAAAAGTAGTGTAAAAATAACATCATACAGGATGAGTACCTTTTGCAAAAATATCAGCTAATCGACCAGAGGTAAACTATTGCCTATAGTGCAACACGATGGTATGGGTATGTTAGTCATCGTATCGATACTTCGCACCAAATGAGCAAGGTGAGTTGCGCCACAATGTGAAATAAGCTACACTAGAGAAAACAACATAAGCGATACATTGTGGGCATACGATTGATCAACAACTGGGGTAGTATCCAAAACTCGATACGAGGCTCCGATTCGTTGTATCAGGGTGTGGACTGGTGTGCATCACACAAAAACTGTAGCGTTTATATAAAAACAAACAAAGGAAACCGTTCATGCCAGATATAGACTTCGACGAACTCGACCGCGCGGTGCACGACCTCATGCGCCAGTCTGGTCAGCTGCCAGCAACTCCAGATAAGCCGTCTGAAGCGCCAGTTACCACACCAAGCAAAGATTCGGCCTCATCAAGCACCCAAGCTGCATCGTCCCAACAAGCGGCGTCAGCAGCCACCTCGGCTCGTCCTGAGACGAATGACGACACGCAGGATGCAAGCACGTCAAGCGCTCAGGGCGATACTTCAGAAGATGCTGCGCAGCAGACAGACTCGTCAGATGATACAGCGTCAGCTAAGCAGTCACCCGCGCCAACACCTCAGGACGATACTGATAGTACCAGTGAAACGGGGCAGACTGATGACGAAGCTACAGCCACTGATACTACCTCTGATAGCGACTCCAACAGCGCGCCAGCTCGCCGCCGCGGCGTGACAATTATGCCATTGTCTCAGCAGGCGGACGGAGCGGAACTAGCAGGGGAGCCATATGAGCCAGTTGAGTCTGAGCCGGTTATTGACCGATCCCGGGCACTGTCGGAGTCGGTCGTTGCGTCGGAGCGCGAACCAGCTTCGATACCTGCTACGCCAGAGCAACCTGATACGGCGCATAATGATATAGAGTCAGCCCAAACACCCTCTGTAGATATAGTAGCGCCAGTGCAGACAACGGCAGAAGATACGCCATCACATAGTCAGCCTGCAGCAGTTGTAACAGTCGATCCTGACGATATTATTACCCCTGCTAGCGATGATGACGACGAGAGCGACGACGCATATACTGATCGAGCACAGTTCTTTGGTCGGTCGGCAGCACGGCCGTTCTTTGCGCCACCTCGTGCAGTAACGCCAGTGGATGATGTATCGTCCACAACAGGTTCAGACGTGTCAGCTCCTATAGCGGAGACAGATAACACTGCGCCATCAGCCCAGAGTGATGGAGCAGTGAGTGACGAAACATCTGCTGTGGCTACAGAGGAAGAAGCGCCAGCGACAATTGAGCAAGTTGAGTCGGAGACGCCAACGATGCCGTATCAATTTGCGGGCGAAGATGCTGGGGGTGATGACGATGACGAAGCGCTTGTCCGCCACCTCAATGAGGTGAACCGCACGCAAGATGATGAGACTGAGCCAGTGCAAGCATCCGTCGTTGATGATCTTGATGATACATTTGCCCCGCAACCACTCATCATCCCACCGCCCAAAGAGGAGGAGAGTAATACAGCGCTACCTCCTGCCAAGACAGTGGTAGAGCCAATGGATGATACACATACTGCTGATGATATACCAGCAGCTACACTGCAGGATGAGCCTAATGATATAACCAACACGAGCAGCACTGATGACGCTGGCGACGATCACTTGCTCTATGCGCCAGAGACACCGACAAGTACAGATGTGTCGGCAGTGTTGAGTAGCAGCGATACTTCTGATGCTGAGACAGTGCAGCCACTGAACCAGTCGCTCAACGAGCCTGCTTGGCCCGAATTGCAATATGATGAGCCGGATGATACGCCAGATGTGCAAACCCCTGATACAGACCAGACTGCATCTGCGTGGCCAGAGGTAGTAGCAGAAAATACGAGTGCTATGGATGATAGCCAGACGGCGGTCCAAGCAGCTGACGTGAGTGTGCCAAGTGAGTATGAATCGTTTGATGGTGAGAGTAGCCCCTGGACTGAGCCCACCACTGCGCCACCTCAATCGCAGGCAGGCGATATCGCTCCTGCAGAGTTGTTGACGGCTGAGCACACTATGCCTGATGTGGGAGCGGACAATGACAGCCCATTGCCACAGCCAGAGGAGGTGCTTGCTGAGGACACTATGCCAGAAGCTCGCGTCGATCGCCCATTGCCACTCCTTAGTACGTATAATGAGCACCGGGCAGCCCCTGAGCCACACTTTGATGCTCTACCGTTGTCTGATTCGCAAGAGGAAGCGAACGCTGTTGATGCAACCGATGCCGCTCAGAATACGAATGATATTGCGCAAGGCACGACAGATATGCAATTGCCGGATACTCCTGATGACCAAGCAGAGCAACCCTATGCACCCGCTGCACCACTGTTTGCACCAGCTGATGATGTTGTAGCCAAGGCGCAGCAGATTATTGCTGCTCGCCCTGAGGTGCCCACCAATGATACACCAACACTTCCGCAAGAAGAGGAGGATACGCCAAAGAGTGCGCCCGATGTCGTGCCAATTACGCTTTCTCAGTCAGTCGACCAACAGACTGAGCCATCGGTTGCCGATGCGTCAGCTGTGCATACCGCAGACGAGACAACACCAACTGAGCCAAGTGATGATCAAGCAGCTGCTCCAGCTATACAGCGTCCGCGTGGTCGCTTTATGGATATCGTGGGTGGCGCAGCTCCGGTTGCTGCAGCTGCCCAAACGGTTCGCCCACGGGTGCGCCGCCAAGGTGCGGTGGTTGAGCCATTGACAAATAGCGCACCAGTGGTTGGCATGGATATTCGCCCTGCGCCTGGCCATGAGCCAGCGCAGCATCACGCAGGAGTAGCGCAGAGTACTCCTCCGGCAGGTGATGAGGTTAAAGCATCCGATGTAGTAACGCCTGATGGAACACCATCCGCAGAGACACTCGACCTCCAGCCTGGTGACGAAAAGCCGCTTGGCTACACACCATTCTTGCCCGATGCTGAGACGAAGGTCGATAAGCGCCCACTGGGTGGTGCTGATACGCTAGTGGGTGATGCGCCAACATTGGCCGATACTGCTCCGATGGGGATGTATCATGATGAGCCTGGTACATTTGGCATGGCTCCAGCTGATAATAACGAGCCAGTGGTACCGTCGCATCTTTTTGCGCCGCATGATGAGCATGCCTCGGCTGAGCAATTCATTGATGCGCTGACAGACACGAGCGAGAATGCGCCATCACTCTATCCGGCCGATCACTACCCACTACCCGAGCAAGACACACCAGAAGCTGCTCTGCCACATGATGACACCACATATCAGCTAGAGGATCACTACGGTGCTGACCAGTCACTCTACCCAGATGAGCCAGCTGACTCTCATGAGGTATCGGCTGATGGAGCAGGACCGCAGTTTGCAGAAGATGAGATTGACCTGAGTTTGCCTGTGCCTGGCCCTGGTGAGCCAGATATCGACTACTACGGTGAAGCCGAGCGAGTCGAAGCCGAGCCAATGACAGCAGCGACTGAGTGGGATGATGAGCCAGATGTGAGCGACCAAGCACACGTCAATACCATCGAGGAAGCGGCTGCCACCACCCAAAACGGTGACACTGCGCTCGCTCTCCACCAAGCACTCCAGGAAGAGAACGAAGGTAATGTGGTCGCACCAATCTACAGTGCTGAAGAATTTACTCGCGCACCAAAGAAGTCGCGCCGCCGTCCCGAACAAGCTGCTGGCTGGATTTGGCTGCTGTGGATCGTCATGCTGTTAGCGCTTGGTGCTGGTCTTGGCGCGGTCTATTATACACTCTTTGGCTAGCGCCAGTGTGGCGGCATCCGGTATAATAGGCTACTATGGATATACTCGATGGATTGAATGACGCCCAGTGTTCGGCAGTGGTCGCATCTGATGGCCCGGTCCTAATTCTTGCAGGGGCGGGCAGTGGCAAGACAAAAACGCTCACACACCGCATTGCTTACCTCCTAACCGAGCAGAGCGTCTGGCCGAATGAAATCTTGGCTGTTACTTTTACCAATAAAGCAGCCCGCGAAATGCGTCAGCGTCTTTGGCAGATTGCCGGGCCTACCCAAGCAAGCTCTTCTCACACACCGCCAACCGACCAACCGCCTCGCTCCTTTATGCCGTGGATGGGGACATTCCATGGTATTTGTGTGCGGATCTTGCGGCGTGATGGTGCGGCTGTCAGCATTCCATCTAATTTCGTGATTTATGACGAAGACGACCGTCAAGGGCTCATCAAACAAGCGATGAAGCAGCTCTCCATTGGTACGGACAGGCTTAAACCGCGTGCTGCCAGTGCAGCAATTAGCAAAGCCAAGAATCAACTCCTCTCGCCCAGTGACTATGCGGCTAGTGCGCGGTTTCCCTTCCAGCAGGCAGTGGCAGAGATCTACCAGCTGTATGAGCAGCTGCTGGCTGATGCAGGTGCGCTCGATTTTGATGACCTCTTGCTCGAGACAGTGCGTCTCCTACGCGACCACTCAGCGGTGCGTCAGCGCTACCAGACGCAGTTTAAGCATATTCTCGTTGACGAATATCAGGACACAAATGCTGCGCAGTATCAGATCATCAAGCTGCTAGTCAACTCACAGCGCAATATCTGCGTGGTAGGAGATGACTGGCAGTCGATCTATAGCTGGCGTGGCGCAGACTTTACGAATATTCTCAACTTCGAGCGCGATTTCCCAGGGGCGCTGGTGGTGAAGCTTGAGCAAAATTATCGCTCGACAGGGGCCATTCTCGAAGCTGCTGGCAATGTGATTAACAAAAATCAGCAGCGGACGGATAAAACCCTCTGGACGGCAGCAGGCCCAGGTGCACCAGTGCAAGTACAAGCTGCCTATGATGAGGCAGAGGAGGCATATATCATTGCGAGCCAGATTGCTACGCAGGTGGCGACCGGTGAGCGCGACTATAGCGACTTTGCTGTCTTGTACCGTACCAATGCACAGAGCTATGCCTTTGAGCGAGCGTTCAACCAGCACCGCGTGCCATACCAGCTGGTTGGTGGAGTGCGATTTTATGATCGTAAGGAGATTAAGGATATCTTGGCCTATCTGCGCCTTATCTACCAACCAAATGACCGTGTGAGTTTTAGTCGGATCGCTAATGTACCAACGCGGGGGATTGGAGCAACGAGCCTGGAGAAATTCCTCATCTGGCAGAGTACCAGTGGGCTCGATATCATTAGTGCACTGGTTAATGCCAGCCAGGCAGCGACACTGACGAAGCGGGCGCAGACTATCCTGACGCAGCTGGGCCAGTTGTTACGCGGCTTCCAAGCGCAGGTTGAGGCCGCGGCTGATCCAAGTCAACTGATTGATGATGTGATTACTAAGACGGGCTACCGCAATTATATCCTCGATGGCTCGCCTCAGGCTGATGATCGCGAGGCTAACCTCAGTGCATTATTGTCTGACGCGCGGGCCTTTGCTAGCATGTCAGACTTTCTTGAAGAAGTTGCGCTTATGTCTTCGGTCGACCAAGCGACGGGTGCGCACAGCGTGACGCTTATGACGCTCCACGCCGCCAAGGGGCTGGAGTTTCCGGTGGTGTATATGGTGGGGCTTGAGGATGGGCTGTTTCCTAGTGCTAGGGCGCTCGAGGAGGGGCCAGCCGCACTCGAAGAGGAGCGTCGTCTCTGTTATGTGGGGATGACACGCGCTCGGCAGGAGCTCTATATGAGCTATGCGCAGAGCCGCTTGCAATTTGGTAGCCGCAGCTACAACAGCCCATCACGCTTTCTTGACGATATGGGCATGAGCCTGTCGATGGTGCATACCGAACCAGCTACACCAGTGTACGACGACGCGTTGGATGAGGTCATGCCGTATGAGGTTGGCGATATGGTACGGTCGCTCCAGTTTGGCGATGGTGAGGTGATCGACATCGATGGCATGGCAGTGAGTGTGCGCTTCGCAAATGGCTCTACCAAGAAGCTCAATGTGCAATATGCTCGCCTTGAGAAAATTACTCCCTAGAACTACCCGCCATCGGCCAAAAAATGCTATACTAAAAAAATGAAAAACACACTTGTAAAGCAGCTGCGCCGCCTCTTGCCCGCAGCGATGATCCACACTCTTGAAGAAGCATATCGGCGGAGCCGTATTGCCCTGGTAGCGGCCCGCTATGGCAACCCGGCTAAGCATCTGCGCGTTATCGCCGTGACGGGTACGAATGGTAAAACGACCACCGTTAACTATATCAATGAAATCCTTAAGGCGAGTGGCCGCCACACAGCAATGTTCTCCACGGCACTAATCGAGGTGGCAGGTCAGCGCCAGCTCAACGACCTCAATGCGACAGTCGGCTCTACCGCGCGGATGCAACAGTTCTTTGCCGAGGCTAAGCGAGCCAATGTGGACTTTGTTGTGTTAGAAATTACCAGTCACGCACTTGATCAACATAAGCTTGATGGTGTGCCAATTGAAGTTGCAGTCATGACTAACCTCACTCAAGACCACCTCGACTACCACAAAACGATGGAGCGCTATGCCGCCGCCAAAGGCAAACTCTTTGCCCGGAAGCCGCGCTTTATTGTGCTCAACCGTGATGACGAATGGTTTCCATTCTTTGATAAGTACACGGCGCGTGAGCAGAAGATTACCTATGGTCAAGATGCAGCTGCCACAGCTCGGATTACGCAGGCAGCGACCCGCAAAGAGGGTGGCAGCGCAACGGTGCTTCTTGGTAATGCGACAAAGCTACCACTGACAACACATCTTCCAGGGATATTTAATATTTACAATATGACAGCTGCAGCGGCAGTCTGCCAGCTACTAGGCGTCGCACCAGCGGACATTGCTCAGGGCGTGGCTAACCTCACTGGTGTGCCAGGGCGCTTCGAGCGTGTGCCGGTGGATACGCCATACGATGTGGTAGTCGATTATGCCCATACCCCTGATGCACTCGAGAAGCTACTGACCTCAGCGCGGGCTAATACTAAGCAGCGTATCATCTTGGTCTTTGGTGCGACGGGCGATCGCGACAAAGCGAAGCGACCCATCATGGGTGAGATTGCTGCTCGCCTGGCTGACCAGATCATCGTTACCGACGAGGAGAGCTACAACGAAGAGCCAGCTGGCATCCGCCAGGCAATCCTGCGCGGCATTCACCAGGCTGGTGGGGCAAACCACACCAACGAGATTGCCGACCGGCGCGAGGCTATTGCCCAGGCGCTGGCCACTGCCCAGGCGGGCGATACCATTCTTATCACTGGCATGGGCCACGAACAATTCCGTATCATTAATGGCCAGCGCCAACCATGGAATGACGCGGCAGTGGTGCGAAGTTTGGTTGCTGAGCATAAGTAGTAGCGGCATCTTTACCCCTGATATGACGAGGATTCAAGGAGGGCTTTTGCAGGCTATCCACTAGCTTTTTTACCCATATTTTGCTATACTACATCGTAGCGTATATTGTTACGCAGATTATGATACAGTCTATTCCATTTTTGAAATTTCTCTCACCACGCAATCTTGCTATCGCTGGTATGGTTGCACTGGTTGGTATTGGTCTATGGCGGATTCCGTCCGTCCATGCAGCGTCGCGCCAGCCAGGTAGTGGCGAGCATATCATCACATTGCACGAAGGCACGGCCAAGCGCGGGTTTTACACCAAGGCGACTACCTTACGTGATGCGTTGCGTGAGGCAAATGTGCGGCTTGACGACAAAGACCGCACTGAGCCTGAGCTTGATACACCACTAGAGAGCGCCTCGTACGAAGTAAACATCTATCGAGCGCGGCCAGTGGTGATTCGCGATGGTGGGGCAGATACGAAGCTTATTACCGCTTATCGCACAGGCAAGCAGATTGCAGAGCAGGCAGGTATTCCACTGCACGATGAAGACCAAGCGGTGCTGGCTCGCTCACGCGATATCATTGCTGATGGGGCGGCAGAGGTGATGACAATCCGCCGCGCAACGCCCTTTACGCTCGTATTTTATGGCAAAACCATCCAGGCATACACGATGGAGAAGACGGTCGGTGCAATGCTTAAGGCTAAGAAAATCACTCTAGGCGCTGATGATACGCTATCGGTGCCAGCTAGCGCGCCACTAACGGCTGGTATGACGGTAGAGCTCTGGCGTAATGGCAAGCAGACGGTCACAGTAGAGGAAGAAGTCGACTTCAAGACGGAGGAGATTAAAGATGCCGACCGCGAGCGTGGCAAAAAAGAAGTCAAGACCGAGGGCAAAAAAGGCAAGAAGGCCGTGACATACGAGATTATTATGAAGAATGGCCGCGAAGAGTCGCGCAAGCAGCTCAGCAGTGTGGTAACGCAAGAGCCAGTCAACCGGGTCGAGATCGTGGGGACGAAGAAGAAGTCGGTCGATACCACCTTTAGCGGTGACTTTGCGGGGGCACTAGCAAAACTACGTAGCTGTGAAGGGGGCTATACCTCCAACACTGGCAATGGTTACTATGGTGCGTACCAATTTGACATCAAGACCTGGGGTGGCTTTGGTGGCTATGCCAATGCAGCACAGGCGCCACCAGAGGTTCAAGACCAAAAAGCCTGGGAAACGTACCAGCGTCGTGGCTGGCAACCCTGGCCAACGTGTAAGAATAAGATGGGGCTGCAAGACATCTACCGCTAGCAGCCTAGCTAAGAGAACGAGATGATTACGAAGAGCCTCCATCGCTTGTGGCAGCATCGTCAACCAATGATTGCCTGCTTGCTGGGGCTGAGTGTGATAAGCGGCCTTGTCGTGGCAAGCTATGCCTCGGCTCAGAGCCCAGTAGCGGTACCAGCTCGACTTGTTACTGTAGTAGAGAATGGTCGAGAGCGTGCTGTGTACTCGACTGCTTCGTCTGTGCGGGAGCTCATCGCTACCTCAGGTATGAAGATCGATGCCTCGCATGACTCCGTCTCGCCCCACCTTGATACGTCGCTTGCGCAGGCAGCACCAACAGTGATAATCCAGCGTGCTCGGTTAGTCACTGTAATAGATGGTAAGAACCGTTCTCGTGTGCTCACCTCAGCGCAAACGCCGCAGGATATTGCTAAGGCGGCTGGTATGGTACTCTATCGCGAGGATAGAGTCAGTTTCCAGACACCTGGCAACATTGCACTGGATGGGCCAAGTGAGATGATGACTATTCACCGCGCACCAACACATACAGTGACAGCGGAGGAGCCGATTGCGTTTGCGACTGAGACGATCAAAGATAAGCAGCAGTTCATCGGTAGCAAAACGATTAAGCGGGCTGGCCAGCCAGGCATCCGCCGCTTAACCTATACGGTCGAGATGAAGGATGGCGCTGAAGTGCAACGTCGCCTGACAACGCAAACAGTGGTAAAACAGCCAACTGCACAAGTAGAAGTAGTTGGGACCAAGCCTAAGAATCCATTGACGAAGAGCAAGGGTGCGCATCACTTTACTGACAGCAAAGGGGTGAGCCACCGCGAGACATACTACGATTTGCCGATGAACGTTGCGATACATAACTGTGGTGGTGGCACCTACACCATTCGCGGTGATGGCGCTAAGGTCGACAAAGACGGCTACATCCTCGTGGCGGCGAATTATAGCAACTACCCACGCTGCTCGGTGGTTGAAACAAGCATGGGTCCAGGCAAAGTGTACGATACCGGAAGCTTTGCCGCCAAGCATCCACACGGCTTCGACCTCGCGACGGATTGGACGAAGGCGGACGGCAAGTAGATACTGCGCAGAATCCTGATATATTTATTGTGCCGCTGCGATGGTCTCAGTGTATAGTTGTTCGAACGTCTTCTTTTTACCCTGACCTCGCCCACCAAGTCGTTTGCCGCTCCTCCGCCGGAAGTTTTTGCCATGATGCCGCTTTTCTGGGTTGTCTCGGGCTGATCGTGCTCGCCCAACAGCATCTGAGCGGTTGATCTCGCGCATAATAGAGGAAATATCACGCGAAGTCAGTGACGTGTGAGCGGCCTCATCAGATTGTTTTGTTATGTGAGAGCGACGTTTTGTTGCTGCTGACCGCACAGTACGTTTAGCATGATGTTTCTTGGGCGGCGGTGCTTGTTCTTGTGTGGTAGGTTGGTTCTGAAAATCAGGAGTATAATCCATTAAGACGAGATCGCGTTTTGCGAGACATGCAAAGAGCTCGTCTTGGGCGTAGCTAGGCATATCTATGCCAAACTCATGATAAAGAACACTGATAACACGGCGTTTTGTGGGGCGCTGTGCTGGGTCAAGTTCTGTTACTAATTGGTATACCATATCGGCAATGGCAGTTGTATCAGGAGTGGTAGTGTGTTCATACACCGTGTTTGTTTTATTACGATCAGCCAGTGTTGTTGCTGAGTGCTTGCTGTCTAGGTTGTCAAGTTGGTGAGTATCCGATGAGTGAGGCGCATGTGCTAGTAGCTCGTGAGGTGATGGTGTGTTGGGGTGAGACGGGCGAGTATCATGATCAGTATCCGGACGGGTATCGACTACGACGACGGCGGGGTTGAGTTGATACGTGCGCCCACGCCGCTGACCAAGTGCTTGTACAACAGGGGTTGACTCGTCTGTAAGCCAGGCAAGTTGTGATAACAAAACGCGTGCGCTGCGGGAAAAAGTGGTTCGTCTTGTATTTTCGCTACGTGCATGAGGTTGAAAGCCATGCTCGCGGATATCGTGAGGCCGCATAACTTTATCGCGATGACAGAGGAGGGTATTGAAGATAAATAATTCATCTCCAGATAGGATGGTGCGGTGATCTCCGATAGCAATAGTACTATCGCTTTCTATTGTTAGAGTGATTGGGTCAATATCCTCAGGCGGGTTTACTGCAGGAATGTAGTCGGGTGACACGATACGAGCGTAGAGATCAGGCTTTTCCTGATTATCACGTGCTTCAACAGAGGATACTGCAGTGGCTGGTTCTGATGATAGCTCGGCGTTGGCCTCATCTGCTAGGGGCGTGGTCTCTGATGTCTTAGATGGTGACAGTGTTTCCAATGGTTGAGCTGCCTCAGATTCGTCTGCGAAAGAAGTGGAAGGATCTGCCTCGGAAAGTGATTGTAGTGATGATGGTATGTTGTGCTCTTGAGAGTCTGTAGCAGGAGTAGGATCGATAACAGGTTCAGGGCTATCTAATGATAGTGAGATGTCTGGCTTAGTAACAGCCTGAGATCCATAACTAGTAAGCTGTGAGACAAATGACATGCTAAGCTCTGCTATGCGCGCGAGCTGTGCTTGAATTCGTTGCTGGCGACGTTCTTCTATTTCTTCTGTTTCTTCGCTATGCTTATGAGTAGCCCAGTATCCAACAGCAGCGGAGCCAATGAGCGCGACTTGCTCTTCAATGATGCGAAGCTTTTCTTCAAGTAGCTCGGGCAGAGATAAGTGATAAGAGTCTGAAGGTGTGTCTGAGGTTTCTTTGGTATCCATGTATGGATTATGCCATAGTGCATAGATTTACACAATATTTTTCCATTTTAGCCACCATTTTTTTATGTTTTGTCCCTCCCAACTTATAGTACAAATCGATTTGTACTATAGTTACCCTGTTTTTTCCCTGTTAGCGTGGGTTCTTTTTCTCTTCTTTTATATATTTATATATAATAGGAGAGAAATCGATATGGATATATATGGATGTATATAGAGATATAGGGAGAGATAGAGAATAGTATGGATATAGAGAAAGAGAGTTATAGAGATATATAGAGATAGGTATAGAAATAGATAGATATTAGATAAAGAAAGTTATAAAGATATAAATAGATAAATAGATAAAGAAGGAGAAGATAGAATATAAGAATTATGACAAAAAGAAAATATGGTTATAGAAGGCATCAATCAGTTATGCAGAGCATACTATTGCTGACCCTGGTATAATACAGCTATGGCATTACAAAATAAAAAATCTCTAGGGCAGCATTGGCTCAAAGACCCGGATATGCTCGCGGCGATTGCCGATGCAGCGGCACTGACCCCTGATGATACAGTATTGGAGATTGGTCCTGGACTTGGCACATTGACAAGCCGGCTCCTTGCCCGAGCGGGCAGGGTAATCGCGGTGGAGTATGACGCCGACCTCGCGCGCAAACTACCAGGACAATTCCCCGGCAAGCGACTAACGGTGGTGCATGAAGATATTCTGCAGTTTGATCTTAGTCAGCTTCCCGCTGACTATGTCGTGGTAGCAAATGTGCCGTATTATATTACGAGCAAGATTGTCCAAAAGCTGCTGACAGCGGAGAATAAGCCGCGCCGCACAGTATTGCTGGTGCAGAAGGAGGTGGCTGAGCGAATTGCCGCTGAGCCCGGTGCGATGAGCCTGCTGGGAGTGAGCGCTCAGCTCTATGCTGAGGCGATACTTGGCCCAGTGGTGCCGCGCCAATTCTTTGTGCCACCGCCCAAGGTAGATTCGCAGGTAGTGGTGCTCGAGACGCGTGCTCAGCCTCTCGTGTCGCCAGCAGACGAAAAGGATTTCTTCCGCGTGGTACGGGCGGGCTTTGTAGCGAAGCGCAAGAAGCTGCGCAGCGCACTTGCGGCGGGCCTTGCACTAGACAAGACAGAAGTCGAGACGATACTGCAACACGCTGGTATATCGCCAGACTGGCGGGCAGAGGACGTGTCGATTGCCCAGTGGCTCGCTATTATGCAAGAGTGGCGCGCGCGATGATCCGGGCTGATCAGCCTACCTGCTTCCCATCAGAACTTCTCGTTAGTGTGTCGTCGCGTAGTGATGGCACAATGCTTGACCGCACGCTGAGTGAGATACATCATCCGCAGGTAGTGGCACACCGACAGGCCTTTTGCCAGGCGAGTGGGGCCGCATATACAGAGGTGGTGTATCAGCGGGTTGTCTATGGCGCAGGCCGCAGCTATGACCAGCTCTGCGAGGTCGATAGCGCTGCGACGACTCGCCATGCTGCCGAGATGGTAGCGGACGGCCTCGTGACGCGCTCGCCTGGAGTGGGGTTGCTGTTGCCAGTGGCCGATTGCGTGGCGACGGTGCTGTATGATCCGGTGCAGCGAGTGCTCGCACTATTGCATCTGGGGCGGCATTCGACACTCTCGCCACTGCTTGTTCGGACAATTGATCGCCTCGTCCACGAAGGCTCTCGGGCAGAGGATATCATTGTCTGGATGAGCCCAAGCGTGCAGCGGCAGAGCTACGTCATGCAGTATTTTGACCAGGCAACTGACCCAGCTTGGCGGCCCTTTTGCTCGTACGAAGCTGATGGTATCTATCTTGACTTGCAGGGCTTTAATGCTGCTGCGTGCCAGCGCGCGGGCATTGCGCCATGCAATATCCACATCTCGCCGATTGATACAGTAACAAACCCCGACTACTTCTCGCACGCAGCGGGTGACACTGGTGGGCGGTTTGCGGTGCTGGCAATGATGATGCGAGAAAAGTAACGGCAATCCGCAGATAGACGAACGTCAAGCTCCTCCGTGGTATGACTGCGTCAGCTACTCCCATATACCTTGCAATATATAATTACATCAGCTATTCTGTGATAAGAAAAGGTTTGTCCATCAATCGACCGCGGGTGGATGCAAGAGAAGGAGTATGATTATGGGGTGGTTTAAGAATTCGTTTGGCATTGGAGCTGGTGTAACGCTGGGAGATATGGCGGCCCAGACTGGTGTTGCTATGGCAGTTGATATTATTGATGGATCGACTAAGAAACTGCAGGACGACTATCGCATTGAGCATTTTGACCCAATTGTCCGCGACGATATTTCGCACATTATTGCACGTAGCGCGCTGAGTGAGATATCATATCCCTTTCCTACCGAGCTCGACGATTCCAATGCGAAGGCCGCGCAGCAGCCAGGGGAGAAAAACAGCTTCGTGCGGCGGCACAAGATCGCTGTCGGTATAACTGGTGCGCTTGTGCTGGTGGCGATATGCAACCCCAAGCAAAGCGCCATCGTATTGCTTATTGGGCTGTGGCTGCTGATTGTTGCCGTCGGCATCGCTATATTCAAAAAAGCAAGCCACACCGCCACAGGCATGATGGTTGGTGCGCTCAGTGCACCAAGGGAGCAGCTTATCAAGGATGGCCAGCAGTATTGGCGTATTCGTGAATATGTGCGCCAAGCCCTGGCTGCATCTGAGCTCAGCCCACAAGATGCTGTACTAAAACTTAGTCGCACCCAACTTGGGCAGCAATTTCCAGACACAGTGGAAGAGATCGAGGCAAACGCCTTTTACTATAAGCAAAAACTGCAGCAATAAGTAAATAGAAGGAGCGACCTATGCGCATTATCAAACGTCCAGCAACCACCATCTTCAAAGAATCTGCCCACGGCGGCAGTGGGGCACGCAAAGTCTATGTGTCGGCTGAGCACGCCACAAGCCCATATTGCGAGGCGATCACCCATGGTTGGCTGCCTGCAGGCGCGACCTTTGACTGGCATGACCACCCCGGTGTCGAGGAAACAATGATCGTCCTCAAAGGTAGTGGTGAGGTGTCTGACGCAGATGGCACATACGCCTACAACCCAGGCGACGTCTTTATCTTCCCGCCCGATACACAGCACAAGATCCACAACCCAGGGCCAGACGAACATGAGATGATATTTGTGCGCATCAAAGGCGAGTAGCTACTTCCACACGATACAGGCAAGACCGAGTGTCGCTAGCGTCGTCGCGAGGATCTTTTGCTGTGGATGGTCGGCCGCACCTAGTCCTTGCTGCTATGTATGCTTAGCGAGCCACTACACTAAGCGATCGCCCCAGGTAGGCTGCGACTTGCTCGACTTGCTCGGGTGAGAGGTGGTAGCCTCGCTTGTGAGATGGCTGGCCATTCTCGAGTTGTGTACGATATTGTTTGGGTGTTATATTAAGGGCTTTTATAGCTTTGTTGATGGTGAGCCGCGTTGCATGGAGGCTCTTAGCGACGTCCTTGCACGGCAGGTATCCCTCTGGTGCAACGCCAAAGAGCCCTGCTTTACGCGCCTGGTTTTCGATCTTCCGCTGCTCAGCGAGCGAGTAGTAGCAGTATGACAGCCCGGTGGCTTTTTGATATTTCTCCCCTTGGATGTTAGCGCCAGCACCATTAAGCTCGTCAATGATACGCCGCACTGTATTGCCGCTAACGCTCAACTTTTTGGCGATGCCATGTAGTGTGCGGTATCCCTCTGGTGGTGGGGTAGACTTGAGATGCTCGGCGAGGATTGCTACTTGGCGTGGCGTAAGGAGGATGCTGCAATTCTGTGCCGCGCTGGGTGGTAGCGATTTTGCCAAGTTTTTCATGAATTGCAGGGTCGTCCAGTGCCTTCTCAACGGTTTGTGGGGCAATACCAAGCTCTCCAGCGGCGCGGTGGATGGTTACTTTGCCAAGTGAGCGCCGTGTTCGATCTGTATGTTGTTGCTGCTCCAGCTTCATAGCCTCAGTGATGCGCGCCCGGACATCGGCAATCGGATGAGTGAGCGCATCCACCATGCTCACCGTAAAGCGCTGGCCATGAGGGAGCTCTAGGCCACAGGCTGAGTCTTGCTTGATAATAGCCAGCAGCTCCTCCTTTGTGCAACTCTCAAGCGATATAGGCTGCTCGGAGCTGCACTGCTTGCGTATCGAACACAAGCGTGATGTCAGGATAGATAGCGACTGTTCGGCCTGGTTGCTGGCGTTTTTTGTGTGGTGGTAGTGTGACAAGGTAGCGAGAGGAGTTCATCGCTGCTTCTGTGTCATTGCCCTTAGGATCAGTACTATCAGTACTGCTAGAGATGGCTACATCGTGCGTGTCATAGCCAAGGTCATTCGCAAGCAAAAACAACAGATACTGGCGGTCTTTCTCCAGCTGCGCTGCCCGCTCATTGTCTGGCGAGTGCTCGGGGAGGTGGGGTGATGGGTGATGTTCCATAACAGAGTAGTTTATTATATAGTATAGATTGCAATATTGTCAATAATATGACTGAACGCTAGTATGTCATACCAAAACGTGGTACGATACAAACATGTTAACGCTAAAGAGAAATCTATAAAGAAAATATGAGGTACTATGAACGCAGACCAATCATCGGCTCAGCCAGCAGAAGCGCCGAAGCCTATTAATGGTGCACAACTCGTCTCACTCATTAATGCACTCCGCAAACTCCCCTGGCCAATGACGTATGAGGTGTACGATAGTCTCGTCCAAGAATTTGGTTGGCAGCTCGTCAAGCCACGTGAGCAAGAGCCACAGACGGGGCACGAGCAGTGTATGCACTACGATGGTCATATGCCACTGCTTGCTACAATAGAAAATGACGTTGTAACGTCGGTGGCGAGTAGCCCAGTCATCGATGTAATTCACCAATTACCAGCAGACGCGTGCCGCACACTCTACGATGAATACTGCGCAGCTGGCACAGCGGCCTGGGGCTGGCCGACCGATGTACGACGCACGGGCCGTCTCACTGGTATGGTATGGAAGGGTTTTGCTCCACAAACACCAGCTTCGCGGGAGCACGTTAGTATTAGTCTCAATGAGGAAGACAAGACAATCATGTTTGTCCTTGCCAGCGAGCAAACTGGTGCACCGTCCGATGGTGCCCGCCGCCCGCGCACGATTCGTCCCTATCCTGGCCCTGATCCATTGCCGCGCCTGGAGAGTGAGCTACACGAGGAGGCATACTTCTCTCCAGAGCAATTCACCGCCTGGATCGATCGCATCCTGCACCAGCCATGGCCCCTGTCTTTGCAGCAGCTTGATACCACAATGCAGAGCCACGGTTGGCAGCTTATGAAGCAAGAGGAGAATACCTGGTGGTATTATGATGGGCCGTTGCGGGTTATGGTGTCTGGCGAGGGCAGCACTGTATCTATGGTAGTGGCATGGTTTGCTAATGGTTCACCCACGGCAGCCTGTCTTGATCTCTATCGCCAATACGCGCAGGCTGGGAAGGAAGCTTGGGGCGAGCCAGGCGACGAGGTGGATGAAGCCGAGCATGCCGCAGAAGGTCTCGCTATCTCAACCGTCTGGATGACCGACCAGGACGACACCATCACCCTGATGCAGAGCACAGATAAGCTCTATGTGCTGATTACTGTTGCTACTCGGCCGTAGGGTGTTCCATGATACTCGTGCGATAGAACCAAAAGTGATATAGTATAAGGCACCTCATGAGATATAGACAGTAGTACAAGGATGATATATGAAGAAAAAACAATCATCGCAAATACGGAAAAAGCCTCCAGTAGCGTCATTGGAGAGTCCCACAGCGCTTATTGAGTGGATTGATGTGATCAGAGCTATGCCATGGTCATCAGCTTGGTCTGAGATAGCGGCACTGGCCTCTTCGTATGGATGGAAGGCAAAGCTGGATGATGAGAGAAATGAAGAACATTCGCTTGTTTTTGAAGATGTTACTGGGCACACAGTCATCGTTCAATGTAGTGACGACGAAAGCCGCTATAGTATCACGCGTACTGTCGCTCAAGCAAAGAACAAACGGTTGCAGCGCAAATCCTACGACGAATACCTCCAAGCGGCCCATGCTGCATGGGGCAAGCCAAAAGAATATACTGATTACGGCAAATATGCACCGCGTGAGACAGTTTCATATCAGTGGCGATTCTTTCCTATCAAGGATGAGATTTCTTGTGCCAGAGATATCAATATCATACAGCAAACATGCACGATTGATTTTAGCCCAGTAGACACAAAAGCAAAGCAGTGGGATATCAAGGTATCGTTGCATGTTGAGAGGAATCTCTCCACGCAGCAGTCACCACCGTACATGACAGGGCGTGGCTGGGTGACAGCACTGAGCTGGCTCACGGCATTGCCATGGCCATTGTTTGAATATGAGCTTGATGCTGTGCGATCATCATTGGGATGGGAGTGGTATAGAGATGCTGCTGATAGTGACTGGCAAAGTGATGTCCTCATAAAAGATAAAGCGGAGGACGAGGATAATACAGGTGGAAAAAGGCCTGTACGTCATCTGACTCTTGAGTACTGTTTGCCTGGCGACGCACGCAAAAATGAGATACTCGGTCTGCTCGTCGAATATCGTCAAGCAGGGACCAATGTATGGGGTGTCGCGACACCCCAACAATCGTCGTTTGATTCATCACTATGCTGGCAGTGGAGGTTGCCAACTGGTGCAGCTATTACCCTTGGCATGCGACCAGCAACCCTTGACGATAACGATCATGGACTGCGTTCGAGTTACATCTTGTATACAATCATCACCGTAGATACCGAGCAGCAACGTCATCGAATGAATGACCCATATGGTGTTGTACCGCCTCCAGTAGCACCTCAACAATCCACCGCGACTCATCAGATATGGGATGTATTTGAAGAAGAGCTCTACCAAACGCTCTGTCAGATCAACGTGCAGCCACGCCAATACACATTGCTATTTGATAGTGATGAAGCAGAGCTCCGGCGGGGGAATACTATTATCAAGTTTGCCGGCCGAGGAACTGAATGCCCGACAGAGATGGTGATTAGCATGGTTGACTTCTTCTGCGAGGCAGAAAAGGATCAACTACAAGCGTGTGGCTTCGTCGAGGATGATGAGGCGTTTCGCTTGGAGTGTCGATTACCACAATCGGCTCGTAAAGAGCAGTTGCGTGCGGCGGCCCATGGGTGTGTAGTTTGGCTTCGCGATACCCGAGGTATAAACTCGCCAAGCCGGTTACTGGTATGGACAGTACAAATTCCAGAGATTGAGATGGATATCTGGTGGCAGCAGCGAAAGGATGCAATTGATCCTGGTCAGCTCTCTATTGCCAACGATCATTTACTGCACGCTGGTGTGCGCAGTGTCAATCTGCATCCCGATCATGAAGCGGTTTATCGCCAGTATAGCGAGAAGTTCTCCACACTTGATCTCACGCAAATACCCAGGGATTATGGCCTCTCATCCCGTCTCGAGAGCGATGTGTTAGGGTGGTTTTATGGTATCGGGTCGCTATCGTGGCCCATGACAAAACATGAGGTATTAGATGCTATTCGACAGGAGCTTGATTGGGAGATAGATACGCAGCCAGGATGTGTCAATAACGTTATTCACCTTGTATCTCCAGCGCAGCACCGTCGAAGCATTATTTGTGAAGACAAGCGGAATGTGATGAACTTTTCCGTTGATGGGCTATCACCTGCTGAGGCGCAGGCGTTCTATGCTTACTGTACTGAGTATGGCGCGACTGTCTGGGGTGGAGTAGACTCATCGTACAGTACACCCCGGCAAAATATGATCACGTGGTGCCGTCATTACGTGAAGGACAAGCAGATTATTCGTGAGTCTTGCACGCTGTGGCATTATAAAACAGAACAGCAGCAAAGTGTCTCTATAACACTTAATATACAACAAGTTGCACAAGCGCAATACCATGACTACATGACTCCACGCAGTTTTGTCAATATAATCAATTGGTTTAACGAGCTGACAAAGCCATCAATGAAGCTAAACTTCACGGCGGTGAGCAACGTATTTGGATGGTATAGTCATCGAATTACCGAGTCAAGCCAGTTTGGTGTGCTTGCTGCGATCGATTGGCCAGATGAAGATAACACTGATGAATATACCCTTTCGTTCACGTTCCAACTGCCAGATGGTATGAGTACTGACGACGTTCATACACTATGGCAGACGTATGTTGAGGCGGGTAATCACGCATGGGGCACGGCGCAGCTGCAACGAGATCGTCATGTCGCGCACTGGATTATGCCATCTCAGGATATGCCATCGTATAAGCGTCTGACGCTTGGCATCAGGCCAGCCACCGAAGCAGATCATAAAAGGCAGCTGTTCTCGGAGTCTATCTTATATGCAACGTTTGAGGTTGTGTGGTATGAGTGGCATAATCCAGCGTTAGATACAACGCTCGCAAGCGACACATCGCTAACTGCTGACTTTGTTTACCCAACATGGGAGGCGTTTGAGGATGCGTTATATCAGACACTGCAGTCGTTTTGCACGCAGCCGCGACAATATGCCACAATGGTAGATGATGTAATGGAAAGCTGGAAACAACGGACTGCCATACACTTGAAAGGCCTAGGGGTGGTCGATGACGCGCATGTAGTCATCTCATTTGATGGATGTACAAGACGAACTGGCTTTGCTCAACTAACAAATGATGAGCAACAACAATTATGCGCACTTGGATTCAGAAAGGGTAAGTATGACTGGGAGTGCCACGTGCCAAGAGCCGCTTCTGACCAAGCACTACGTGCAGCAGCCCATGGTTGCGTCGTACGTTTACGCGATATAAGCGGCATTACGTCGCCAGTCGACATGCTTAATTGGACGTGGCAACTGCCACAGCTTGAGTCTGCAAGTCGTCAACTTGCTACCGCTCAGCTTGATAGTGGTCAGCCGTATATGATCAATTTTGACCTTGCCCGTCTTGGGGTGCAGCAGCATAACGCACAAGGTGCGCCTGGTTTTCGCACATACTGGCTCATGAAAAAGCAGTTCGATGCCAAAATGCAGGTATATCTCACCCCAGAGCAATATACTGCTCAAGTAAATCGTATTTTGAGTCAGGTGTGGCCGCTATCCATGGAGCAGTTTGATGACGCGATGCGACAGCAGGGCTGGCGGATAATGAGCATAATGCCCCATATGAAGGCGGTACGGTGGTATCATGATGGGGCGCTGTCGATGCAAGTGTCTAGTCATAAGGACACTGTCACTCAGGTAAAGATATGTTTTGCAAGTCAGTTACCCGTCATGGATTGTCTTGACCTTTATCGTTGCTACGCGCAGGCTGGGCGCGCAGCGTGGGGTGAACCAGTCGATGGTGATAATGTAGGTGAGATTGAACACATCACAAAGGATATACGTATCTCAACCACCTGGAGAACTGACATGGGCGATACAATCACCCTTGTGCAGCGTGCGGATCGGCTCGATGTGTCTATTGATATCGCCAAGCGGCAGTAGCCCAAGACACCCTAACTCGCCCCATGCTATAATACCCCTATGACCAAACAACATGCCTACATCACCACTGCTATTCCTTATGTCAACGGTAAGCCGCATATTGGCAATGCGCTCGACTATCTCCTGGCCGATATCTGGGCGCGCTATCAGAAGCAAAATGGCCACGAGGTACGCTTCCAAGTTGGCACAGACGAACACGGTAATAAAATCGCTGCCAAGGCTCAGGCGAATGAGCTCGACCCGCAGGGCTATGTGGACAGCATGTATGGCAACTTCAAAGTCTTGATGGAGGCAGTTAGCGCAGAATACACTGACTTTATCCGCACGACTGACCCACACCACGTCGCAGCAGTGCAATATATCTGGCAGCGGCTTGCTCAGGCGGGGCTGATCTACAAGCACACCTATGAGGGCTGGTACTGCGTGGGGCATGAGGCATTCTTTACCGACAAGGAAGTCCACGAGACGAATGGCATATGTCCTGATCACCAGACGCCGTATGAGCGCGTCTCAGAGGAGAACTACTACCTCAAAGCGAGTGCCTTTACCGAGCAGATTCGCCAAGCCATTACTGAGGGCCGGATGAAAATCGTGCCTGAGTTCCGCAAAAATGAGTTCCTCGAGCTTATCAAAAATGGCGTCCAAGATGTCTCAATTAGCCGTCCGCGCAAGACACTGAGCTGGGGCGTACCAGTGCCAGGCGACGACAGCCAAGTGATGTACGTCTGGCTCGATGCCTTAGCCAACTACATTACGGTGCTAGGCTATCCAGATAGGACTGAGTGGCAGGCGTATTGGCCAGCCGATGTGCAAGTCATTGGCAAGGATATCTTGCGCTTCCACGCGGGGATCTGGCCCGCTATGTTGCTCGGGCTCGATCTCCCACTACCGAAGACACTACTCGTTCACGGCTTCGTTCACGTTGGGGGTAGTAAGATGAGCAAAACAGTTGGCAATGTGGTCGACCCAATGGAAATCATCCAGAGCTATGGGGCTGATGCCTTCCGCTACTTCTTTGCCCGCCATATTCCTACTCAAGACGATGGAGATTTCACCTGGGAGAAATTTGAGAAGGCATACAACGGCGAGCTCGGTAACGACCTCGGCAACCTTGTGCAGCGGGTAGCAGCCATGCTGACGCGCTACCAAGCAGGAGTGATTGGCGATGCGCCGCAAGCCGAGCACGATATGACCATCTACCGCGACATGATGCAGCGGCTGGAGTTTGACAAAGCACTCGATGAAGTATGGAGCTCCGTCCGTAGCCTCAACCAATACCTTGAGCGGGTCAAGCCATGGGAGATCGCCAAGCGCCGCGCGACCGACCACGATGCCGAGTCGCACCTGAGTGAAGTCTTAGCCTATGCGGCCAGTACTTTGCTGCAGATTGCCGATGAGCTCGTGCCATTCATGCCTGCCACCGCTCAGGCTATCCACACTATCTTTGGCACTGGTGTCGTGCCAGCCGACGTCCCACCGCTGTTCCCGAAGCGCTACATTCATACCCCCGACCCACGAGCTCGCGCCGCCTCATAAAACAAAGGAGTAAGCTATGACAAGTGATACGACACATACTCTTGACAGCACGCCACCCATGCCGCGCCTTATCGACTCGCACTGTCACCTGCACGATAGCGAGTTCTACGACGATGCAGCACGCGAGACAGCCTACCAGCAGGCTGTCCAGGCTGGTATTGCCATGATCTGCGTTGGGACGGATGTGCGCAGCTCGCGTCAGGCGGTGCAGTTTGCCCTGGCGCGCGATCACTGTTATGCAGCAGTAGGTATTCACCCCCATGATGCCGAAGCAGCGGACGAAGCGGGTATCACAGCCATTCGTGAGCTCCTCGCTGAGAAGCCACTGCGGCAGGGCCGGCCCGTTATTGTCGGGGTGGGGGAGATTGGCTTAGATTATTTTTATGACAATAGCGCCCGCCCAGCGCAGCAGCAATGCCTCCAGGCGCAGCTGCAGCTTGCGGCAGAATTCCAGCTGCCCGTTAGCTTCCACGTGCGTGACGAGAAACAAGCGCACGGCGCAGTGTGGCAGGACTTTTGGCCTATCTACGACGCTCAGCCAGTGCGCGGCGTTCTGCATAGCTTTACCGACACTCAGGCGCAGCTTGAGCAGGGCCGTGCTCGCGGCTTATTTATTGGCGTCAATGGCATCAGCACCTTCACAAAAGACAGTGCTCAGCAGCAGCTCTACACCGATCTCCCACTCGATGCAATACTGCTTGAGACCGACGCTCCCTTCTTGACTCCGGCACCCTTCCGTGGTAGAATCAACCTACCGGCTTATGTGGAGGAGGTAGCCCGCGACCAAGCAGCCAAGAAAGGCCTGCCCATCGCGCGCATCGCCACCACCACAACGGCAAATGTACAAAGGTTATTTGATATATGAGCGGTGAGAGTTTCTTGATAGATCACACAAAACACACAAAACAAAAGCCCGTCAGTCAGGGCAATTTTACGCAGGAGCAAAAACCACAACCAGGAGAGAGCCGCTCTGGTATTATGTCATATGAGGATCTTAAACGGCTTGAGAAGGATGCTCGCGTCAAAGAAGAGCTTGCCCGAGTAGCAAAGATATATGATGGTGATGCAGATGACCTAGTAGGTGAAAAGAAGGTCCAGGCCATTTCTCCTGAGGAGGCTTATCGTGAGTATATAGAGTACCCTAAAGGCGTTGCAGGCCTCGTCTTGGCGATGCGTAGGTATGTTCTCGCGACGATAGGAAGTAATGAAGCAGAGGATCATCTAACGCAAAAGGCAGAAGAGGCGGCTGATGTTCTAGGCTATGGTAACCCTGGAACGCTGAACGGTAGTTTTGACCCATCCAAATGGAATGATGCAATTAATGGCAGTGATGAATATAGTGACGACAATGCACCTAGTGAGCCATTATCACCGTATTCAGAGAGGCAAGATTATCCAGCAAATGGGAACAGCAACAGTGATGACCCGATAGATTTATCGCAGTACGCAGCAAGACGAGCACATCGTAGTACAGCTACATCTCTATCTCCTAATAGCGGTTATCGTTACTCCGGAAGGCGTGCTGCCTAGTGAAAAAGCCAAGATCGCTCCTTGGCAAAGCCTACGCGCTGCTGGCGGGCGATACCAGCATTGGTAAGTCGAAAAAGCGGCCCTTTAAGCGCTATACCGAGCGTGAGCTCATCACGCTGGAGAGTGAGATTGGAGCAGAGCTATTTGGCCCGGTAGAGAAGGGGCGGCACCGCGAATTCTTTTGCTTAGACGAAAAAACTTGGATCTGGCACGAAGAGTGGACAGACGAGAAGCGCCATATCCAGACCAATACCATCCGCTACGAGATTAACGACCAAGGCATTCTCAAAGCACAAGAGGGTGCTCGCTACAGCTACCTGATCGGTGATGAGTTACGTAATTTTGTCATGGCGACGCGCCTCTATTATGAGCGGGTAGCACGCGAGATTTACCGCGTTGACCCCAATACTGGCCAGCGTTTCGCCGATCCGGACTAGAGTGCTATACTAATTGGAGTGAAACCAGAGATGATATATTGCGACCACGCAGCGGCCACGCCGATGGATGACCGTGTTTTGGCAGCGATGCAGCCCTACTTTGCAGAGCAGTTTTTTAACCCGTCTAGTCCTTATGCGCCGGCAGTAGCGGTGCGGCAGGCCTATCGCCAAGCAAAGCACCGTCTTGCGGTGGCGCTGGGCGGCAAGCCAGATGAGATTATTATGACGGCTGGTGCAACAGAGTCGATTAACCTCATGTTTGCTGGCGTACACGGCCATGTGGTAACGGCAAATATTGAGCACCACGCCGTGTTAGCAGCAGCACACCAGCATGATGTGACAGTGGTAGCGGCTAACCCAAAGGGTGTAGTGACGCCTGATGCAATTGCCCAGGCGATCCGCCCAGAGACGGTACTCGTCAGTATTGCTCTGGCTAACAATGAGCTGGGAACGATCCAGCCACTGCGGGCAATTGCCGCAGTGGTAGCCCGTGAGCGCCAGCGACGACGCGAAGCGGGTGAATCAACGCCGCTCTACCTCCACAGTGATGCCTCGCAGGGGGCAGGTCAGCTCGATATTAATGTGGTGCGCCTTGGCGTGGATGCACTAACACTTAATGCGGGCAAGATATATGGTCCTAAGCAAGTTGGCCTCTTGTGGCTGGCTAGCCACGTGCGGCTTGATCCGCTCATCGTTGGCGGTGGGCAAGAGCGTGGCCTGCGCAGTGGGACGGAGAATGTGGCCGGTGCGGTCGGCTTTGCAGCGGCGCTTGAATATGCCCAAGCACACCGCAAATCTGAGGCGCAGCGCCTTGAACGTTTGCGTAATAGCATGCAGCGAACTCTGTGCGAGCATATCCCCACAGCAGTTGTCTCGGGTGATATGAAGCACCGCTTGGCGGGGCATCTGCATATCTCGTTCCCGGGGGTAGATGCCGAGCGGCTCGTTTTCTTACTTGAGCGCGATGGTGTGCTCGTGGCGACTGGCAGCGCTTGTGCGGCCAATAAGGGTTTGCGCAGCCATGTCCTCACCGCGGTTGGCCTGCCGCCAGAGGTAGCCGACGGAAGTCTACGCATCAGCTTGGGGCGGCTCTCGACCGAGGAGAATTGCCAGCGCGCGGCGCAGTGTATCATTGCAGCGGTGCAGCACGAGCAGCAGCGGATGAAGGGGGCGCGGCGGTGAAGTTATTACGCTGGCTTGCTGGGATATTTATCGCCCTGATGCTCCTGGTTTGGCTTGGTGGGCGCTGGCTGACGCGCGACGACCTTGCCACGTGCCAAGCAGCTCCAAGCAGTGCTGAGCAGTGTCAGGTCGCTGATGCTATTGTGGCAGTGAGTGGTGGCGATACCCAGGCCCGCACCGCCGAAGCGATTCGCCTCTACCAAAATGGATGGGCACGCTTCATCGTCTTCTCAGGTGCTGCCGCCGATAAGACCGGCCCCAGCAATGCTGAGGCAATGCGCCGCCAAGCCGTGGCGGCCGGTGTGCCTGACCGTGCCATTCTCACCGAGGAACTAAGCGAAACCACCCGCCAAAATGCCAAAAAAACTGGCCAGCTCCTCCGCCAAAAGAATATCGACTCGATTATCCTCGTTACTAGTGCCTACCACTCGCGCCGCGTTGCGCTGGAGTTTGGCCAGTATGTGCCGCATATTGCCATGCGCAGCCACCCTGTCGCTACCGATAGGCAGTGGTCAGACACCTGGTGGCTCACGCCAAGTGGCTGGCAGCTGACGATTGAAGAGTTGGTGAAAATCGGCTGGTTTAAGGCGGTGCAATCATGACACAGCGTGTCTTTGTCGGGATGAGTGGTGGGGTGGATAGCAGCCTCACCGCAGCGCTGCTGGTTGAGCAGGGCTACGACGTGACTGGTGTGTATATGAAAAACTGGAGCCAAGACCTACCTGGTATGCAGTGCCCCTGGGCGGAAGACTTAGCTGATGCCAAGCGGGTCGCAGTGCAGCTGGGTATCGACTTTACCGTTTTTGATTTTGAGCACGACTACAAGCACAAGGTGGTAGACTACATGCTGGCTGAGTACCAAGCTGGGCGCACGCCTAACCCCGACATTATGTGCAATCAAGAGATTAAGTTTCGGCTCTTTCTCGATACGGCGCGCGAGCGTGGGGCTGACCTCATTGCTACTGGCCATTATGCGCAGACCGGTGGCGCATGTGCAGGGGATGACAGCGCGGCGACCGGTCAGGAACATTCATTCCAGCCCGACCACCTCTACCGCGCCACCGATGCAGCGAAAGACCAGACCTACTTCCTCTACCGCGTGACGAGTGATGCACTCCAGCATACACTCTTCCCGCTTGGTGGCTATACGAAGCAGCAGGTGCGGCACATGGCTACTGAGCGTGGCCTCTGGACAGCGCGCAAGCAGGAATCGATGGGAGTGTGCTTTGTTGGTAATGTCGGTATGCGAGACTTCCTAAGCCAGTATGTATCCACTCGCCCGGGCGATATTATCGACAAGCAAACAGGGGCAGTGCTAGGCCAGCACGATGGTGCGATCTTTTACACCCTGGGTCAGCGCCATGGGCTGGATGTCGGCGGCGGCTTGCCGTATTACGTTGTCGGTAAGGACATGGCAGCAAATGTGGTATACGTGAGCCGTAATATGAATGACGAAGCGATGTGGCGTCATGATGTGCTGGTGGGCGATTTGCACTGGATTCATGGTGCACCAGCGACTGGCGACCAGCTGACCGTCCGCCTGCGCCACCGTGGCCAGCTGAGGCTATGCACGTTGCGGTATGACTCAGCCCAGGCTCAAGCCGCTCTCCACCTACGCGACCCTGAGCGGGCCGTGGCAGCCGGCCAGTCAGCCGTGATCTACCGCGGGACAGAGTGTCTTGGCGGAGGGATTGTCGTCGATTCCGTGGCTTTATAGCTGCTTTATTACCTTAATAATGAGTGAAAACAGAGAGGCTATTCTACAAGACATGCATTCTCCCTTTAAGTATCAGGAAATATATCACACAACCATCCAGAAGTTAACTCTGTTGACAACCCAAACAGCAGTTTCGTATACTGACACTTATAGACAACCATAAGGGGGATTATTATGAGGGTAAAACACATTCACTCTCGGATGAGAGTTATTGCCGCGGCGGCAGTCGTCATTGGTGGCATTGGGCTTGTGGGGCCGCAGCTTGTGGCGCATCAGGCGTATGCTGATGCTGACACTACCGCACCAGTCTTTACGCCAGCCAAGCCAGAGAAGCTCGTGGCGCGAGCGGGTCGCTCAATTGCCGATGCTGTGCGTACTGTGGCAGCGAATGATGGGGCAGACGGAACAGGTGTTAATAGCGACGGCGTGGTTATCGACGCAAAAAACCTTGACCTTGCAAACCCAAAACCAGGCACATATACAATCACTTACCGTGCGGTCGATAATGCCAACAATAAAGCAGAGGTAACGCGCGAGGTAGAGATCACAACCACTGAAAAGCTCGAAGCGAAGCTAGCTGAGCCGATGGTGCTGGATGGCTACAGCCCACACACCAGGGCGGAGGCAATATCCAAACAGGTTATTGCCCGTGCCGTGGTGGCTGATGAGACATCTCCTCAGGCTGTGATCGACAAAGCATTGCAAGAGCTTCAGCAAGCAATCGATGACCTCCGCGTCGACCACACCGACTACGACAAAGCCAAGCAAGAGCTTGCTGCTGCGCCAGCCTATGTTGCAGCAGACAAAGACGTTGCTGCAGCAGCGACAGAGGCAGATCGCCTCGCAAATCTCAAAGCAACCACGACGCCAGAGCTTACCAAAGCGACGAAGGCGCTCACTACTGCTATAGCTACAGCTATCCAGGAGGATCAAGCACGCCAAAAGACAGCCACGCAAGCCGTTGATGCACTCGAAGCTAAGCCGGATCTTGCATTGCTTGCAACAACCCAAGCAGTGGTCGATACTGTCAAAGATAATGCAGTCAAGGCGGCACTGCAGCGGCGGGTTGATGCAATCCGCACTGCGCTGCAACCACAACAACCACCGCAAGCTGCCGCCGCACCAAAGATGGCAGCCCACACGCCCAAGCAAACGTATTCTGTAGCAGCTGCGCTTGCCGAGACTGGTGTCAACCTGTGGCTTCTCGGCGGGGCAGGTATCGCCCTCATTGGTGGGGCAATTGGCCTGTGGCGCTACCGCAGTAAGCTTACCAAGCGTTAGATAGTAGTATAGCAATGCAAAAATCGGCTCGGATGAGTCGATTTTTGCATAGTAGTGCTTCAAGTGGTAGCACGCTTCGCTATGAAGAGCTTTTATAATCACACCACCAAAGATGCACGGGGCAGTATGTCCGTGCTATAATACCCCCTATGAATGCTCAAGATATCCGCAACAAATACCTCGAATTTTATGCCAAGCAGCAGCACGCCATTATTAAGCGGGCCCCGCTCATCCTAACCGACGACCCGACGACACTCTTTACTGGTGCGGGCATGCAGCCGATGATCCCATATCTGCTGGGTGAGACACACCCACAGGGTAAGCGCATCGCCGACTCGCAGACGTGTTTGCGTGCTCAAGACATTGACGATATTGGCGACAACCGCCATACTACCTTCTTTGAGATGCTCGGTAACTGGAGCCTGGGCGACTACTTTAAGAAAGAGCAAATTACCTGGATGTGGACATTCCTCACCGAGGAAGTAGGGCTTGACCCGAATCGCCTGTATGTAACGTGTTTCATTGGTGCACCCGAGTACAATATTGCCAAAGACACCGAAGCAGCCGAGCTGTGGCGACAGAAATTTGCCGAGAAGGGGATCGAAGCGAAAAGTGCCGACATCGGCAGCGAAGAGCACGGCGCGGCCCGTGGCATCCAGCCAGGTGAGCGCATCTTCTACTATGACGGCAGCAAAAACTGGTGGAGTCGCAACGGCGGACCCGAGACGACACCAGTCGGTGACCCATGTGGGCCTGATAGCGAGATGTTTTATGAGTTTGATTTCATTGAGCACGACCCGAAGTTTGGTGAGCACTGCCATCCTAACTGCGACTGCGGGCGCTTTATGGAGATCGGCAACAACGTCTTTATGGCATACAAGAAGGTAGCCGAGGGACAGTTTGTTCCACTAGATAAGCCGAATATCGACCATGGCTCTGGCCTGGAACGCATTGCGGCTGCGGCCAATAACGACCCCGATGTCTTTAAGATTAGCCTGATGTGGCCTATTATCAGCAAGCTTGAGCAGCTTAGTGGCAAGAGCTACACCTCGCATACCGAGAGTATGCGGGTGATTGCTGACCACCTGCGAGCGGCCACCTTCATGGCGGTTGATGGCTGTATCCCGAGCAACAAGGAGCAGGGCTATGTGATGCGCCGCCTCTTACGACGGGCTATCCGCTACAGCTTCGACCTTGGCATCGAGCAGAACTTTCTTGAAGCAGTGGTGCCGGTGATTGCCGACCTATACGAGGCAGACTTCCCAGAAGTCAAAGCAGCGCGCGAGCAGATTATCGCCGTGCTCGCCAAGGAAGAGAAAGCCTTCCGACAGACGCTCCGTAAAGGGCTCAAACAGATGCAGCAGTATGGAGCAAATGGCCTGACTGGTGCGGAGCTATTTACGCTATATGATACCTTTGGCTTCCCGGTGGAGCTCAGTACAGAGGAGGCATACAAGCAGGGGATTTTGCTCTCTGAGGACTGGCGAGCAGAATTTGATGCCAAAATGGCCGAGCAGCGCCAGCGCTCCAAGACAGCGCGCAAAGGGCAATTTAGCGGCGGGCTGGAAGGTCACGACCCAATTCATCTTAAGTACCACACGGCAACGCACCTGCTCGGGGCAGCGCTGCGCACGGTATTGAAAGCACCAGATCTGCAGCAGCATGGCAGCAATATCACCGCTCAACGCCTGCGCTTCGACTTCAACCACGACAAGCTTACCCCGGAGGAGAAGCAAGCAGTGGAAGACCAAGTTAATGCCTGGATCGAGGCAGACTTGCCCGTGAGCTTTGCCGTATACCCAACCGATGAAGCATTGAAGCTCGGTGCAATTGGTGCCTTTGGCGAACGCTACGGCGACACTGTCAAGGTCTACTCCATCGGCGAAGGTGATGAGCGCGTGAGCTTCGAAGTGTGCGGGGGCCCGCACGTCGAGCACACTGGTATCTTGGCCGAAGATGGCATGCGCTTCAAGATTACCAAGGAAGAGTCGAGCTCAGCCGGTATCCGCCGGATCAAAGCGGTGTTGCGGTAGCGCTAGCAGATAACCAGGAATAAACAATACAACACCAGTAACATACTTACTGGTGTTGTATTGGCATTAATAACACCTACAAGGGCGCAGAAGAGAGGGGCGTGACCCTACTGCAGAGCACAGCGCTCAGCAATCATATCCTCTGTTAGCTGGGCGATAGTGTCGCTTAGCTCTGCGACGTCTGGCTCAACATATGTACGGCGACGCTGCGAGGTTGTTTCGTTATGATCATAAAAGCAGGCAAGTGTGGTATATTCTAAGTCGTCACTGGTAATACGGCAAGTCACTGGTGCGTCGAGCTCATCACAGCTGTAGGGTATTTTTAGATTTGCTGTAATGCCCATAGCAAGCTGACCAAGCCGGCGTATCGTCAGTGCGAGACGCACGCCAGACCACTGTTCGCCTTTGAGAATAATATCATTATAGCAGTAGGTCGCATCGCGGCGGACTTGCTCAGGATTGGCTGTAGGGAGGACCGCTTCGTCAAGAAGAGTCTGGAGATCGGCAGCAGTTGTGCTGCGGTTGGTTGCGCACTGTCTAAATAGCTCTGAATCATAGCCAAACGGGCGCGAGCGGTCGAGTAGGCGTGCCACGTGGTTGTGGGTGATAGGCATCTGGCTGGAGTCGGCCCGGCTATACCAGTATTGCCGATTATCCGCCAGTGTTAGTGCAAAAGAATGATGCTTATCAGGGTCGGCAAAGGCGAGCTGGCCAGCGGTCAGGCCAGTGACATCAGCTGTGAGGTCAACGGCCAATGTACCACCTTCGTTATAGCATCCAAAGGGAGCTTGGTAGGCTATCGTTGTTTCGTCGGGCGTGGCATGGTTTGCTTCAAGCGCTGCAATGGTTTCGTACAGGTGGCGGCCAAGCAGGGTGAGCTTGGTTGGCTCGTAGTTCTCAAGTGGAAAGATGCCGATAGGGACGGCATCGACTGGTTCACGGTTAGTCATAGTGAGCGTATTGTACAGTGGTTACCTCTGTTTTGTCAAGGAGGAGCTACCACTGTATGACTTTTCTGCAATGTTTCTCAATAACGACACTTGCAGTGCTTGATGCAAAATGAACCATTTCATCATAAATTCGCCAATAATCACCGTTTAGGGCTAGCAGGCAAGCGTGTATATGGTATATAATAGAGATGATTATGGTTTTCGATCGATTTCTTACCCGAGCAGATAACAGCGCTAGCGAGTGCCTCGTTGGTCTTGATATTGGGACGGAGTACGTCAAGGCGCTGCTTGCCCGGGTTAATGGTGAGGAGATTGAGATTATTGGTGTGGGGCGCAAGCACCAAGACCGCAGCGATATGCACTCGGGTGCGATTGCCGACATTGCCGCAGTCGTGCGCAACTGCGAAGATGCTCTGGCCCAAGCCGAGTCTGAGGCTGGCATACAGGCGCGCCGTGCAGTGATTGGCATTGCTGGTGAGCTTGTAAAGGGTGTGACAAATACCATTCGCTACCGCCGGCCACAGCCCGACCGACCACTAGATGAGACCGAGATGGAATTCATTATCGAGAAGGTGCAAGACCGGGCTGCCATCAAGGCGCAGCGGCAGATCGCTCTCGAGACGGGCAACCAAGACGTGGAAGTAAAGCTCGTCAACTCAGCACTCGTCAGTATCCACATTGATGGCTACAAGGTGAGCAACCCGATTAGCTTCCAAGGTAAGGACGTAGCGGTGCAGATCTACACTGCTTTTGCTCCTATGGTGCACATTGGTGCGCTCGAGCGCGTGGCTGATGAGCTGGCGCTCGACCTCGTGGCGGTGGCGGCTGAGCCCTTTGCGGTGAGCCGGAGCGTACTGGGTACAGATGCGAATAGCTCATTTACGGCTATTCTTGCCGACGTTGGTGGCGGCACGACAGACATTGCGGTGGTAAATGATGGTGGCGTGGAAGGGACGCGGATGTTTGGCATTGGTGGGCGCAGCTTTACCAATACGATCGCCAACGAGTGTGCCATTAGCTACAACGAGGCTGAGAAGCTCAAGGTCGCGACTAATCACGAGCAGATGAAACAAGAGCTTAAGCAGCATTTTGATGCCGCAATTGATAAAACCCTCGATGTCTGGCTAGCAGGAGTCGACCTTGCTCTTAGCGAGTTCAGCTCGGTTGATCACTTGCCTAATCGTATCTTGCTCTGCGGTGGTGGAGCGAGCCTTAAGCCACTAGTCAAGGCTCTCGAGACGCGCGATTGGTATACCGACCTCCCCTTTACACGCCGGCCAGTGGTGCAGCATATTAAGCCCAGTGACGTCTCGGGCGTGGTCGACCTGACGAACAAGGTCAGCGACCACTCATTTATCACCGCGATGGGCCTCCTGCGCGTGGGCTACGATACGATGATTGGGGCAAGCGAAACAGAAACACTACGCAATAAATTGAATAAAATGTTGAGGATCTAAATGCAAAAAGATGTCATTTATATCGATACCGAGGACGATATTACCGCCATTATTGGCAAGGTGAAGGACTCCTCGCAAAAAATCGTCGCACTTGTGCCACCCAAGCGGATTGGTGCTATGCAGAGCGCTGTCAATCTCAAGCTCGTCCAGCGCGCTGCTGAGCAAGCAGGTAAACGGCTCGTCATTATCACTGGTAACCAAGCACTCTCGACTTTGGCGGCTTCGGCAAGTATCCCTACGGCGCGGACATTGCAAAGCCGGCCAGAGATGGCTGAGATCCCAGCGCTCGAGGTCGATGACGAAGATGTCATTGATGGTAGTGAGCTCGAACCAGAAGATCCTGAGCCAGTAGCGCCCAATACTTCTGTACCGGCTCGTCCTGCCACCCGCTCGGCTGCCCGCAAGACGCCAGATGACGACGACAAAGCAGCTGATACGTCGGCTGCCTCAGACCTCAAGAAGAAGGTGAAGGTACCGGATTTCAACAAAATGCGCAAGAAGCTCTTGATCGGTGGTGCGGCACTCGTTGTCCTGATCGTTTTCTTGGTGTGGGCGATTTTCTTCGCACCACATGCGACCATCACGATCAAGGCTCGTACCTCTGATCTGCCGCTCAGCACCCGCGTTACGATTGGCGATTCGCTTGGCTCAAACCTGCAAGAAGGGACGATCAAGACAACAACCAAGACAACACGCAAAACCATCTCGATCGACTTCACTGCCACTGGCAAAGAAGATGTTGGTGCGAAGGCAACGGGGACGGTGCGCTTTACGCCGGCTTCGTTTGACGTCTTGCGTAATGGAGCAACGATCGACGCCGGGACGACTATCACGTCTGAGAATGGTATGCAGTATAAGACGACATCGTCGGTGGTATTCGACTCTAACGCGTCGGGTGGCGACCTCATGCGAGGCCGCACAACAGAGGTCACTGCGGTAGAGAGTGGCACGAAGTACAATGGTGCATCGGGCTCGGCCAAGGGCCCCTCTGGCTTCTCCGTCTCCTTCACGCACGATACTTCTGGTGGCACAGACAAGACAATTACCACAGTGCAGCGTAGTGATATTGAGCAGGCGAGAAATAGACTCCATAGCTCACTCGATAGCAATGGTGCTAAGCGCGAGCTTGCCTCACAGTTTAATAGTAACAGCTATATCATCCTGAATGATACCTTCAAGCAAAACGACAGTGACATCCAACCGAACGTCAAGGTGGGCGGCGAAGCAACCGACGGCAAAGCCCAGCTGACTGGTGCGGTGGAGTACTCCCTCTCGGCAATCGAGAAGCGCGAGGCAGGCATTTTCCTTGATGCATACTTCAAGCAGCAGATTGACGGCAAGGCCAACCAGCAAGTCCATAGTAATGGCGTCAATAAGCTCTCGGTGACCAATGTTTCGGCTAATGGTAATGCCTACAATGCGACTATCACGACCAATGGCAAAATTGGTCCCAAAGTCGACGAGTCGGAGCTCAAAGACTACGCCAAGGGCAAGCGCTATGCCGAAATCCGCTCGCATGTCGAGAAGATTGAGGGCGTGAGTTCGGCCGATGTCTCGTTCTCACCATTCTGGGTGCAATCAGCACCAAATGACACGAATCGGATAAAGGTGGTATTTGACCTCAATGAACAATAAGAGAACATACTTAGCGCTTGATGTCGGCGAGCGGCGGATTGGCGTTGCAATTGCCGATCCATCCGTGCGAATTGCCGTCGCATATGATACGATTGAAGTGGATGGTAGTGAACTTGAGCAGATCACTCAGCTGATTATGAGTGAGCGTGTTGGGGTGGTAGTCGTTGGCTACCCGCGCAATCAATCGGGCGAGCCTACAGCTCAAACCGCCTATGTTGAGCGGTTTGCAACCCAATTGACAGATATCGCGCCGCGCTTGGCATTTCAAGATGAGTCGCTCACCAGCGTACAGGCTGAGGAGTATCTTCGTGCTCAAGGAAAGCCGTATAGCAAGGGCGCTATCGATGCTGTCGCTGCCAGTATTATTTTGCAAGACTATTTGGAGACGCACTATGACTGATTTTCGCCGCCAGCCAGGTAGAGGCTTCCAGGTAGGGAATCCAAACCCACCAATGTCGCCACCACCAGCAGAACGCATCACACCACGGTCGGGGCGCTCGGCTGCTTCGGGGCGCAGTGCATCGCCGTATATGCGCCGCTCAGGGCCACATCGCCCAATGGTAGGGCAACAACA